>JABMRN010000321.1 GCA_013202515.1 Candidatus Omnitrophota bacterium
CTATAATGCTAAAGATGCCGATAAGATTTTAATTCCACAAGGAAGTTCTACATTTAACTTTTTAACAAGCTCATCAGGAGAATATTCTCGATCAAAGTAAACAAATACGGTTTCATCTTCTGACTCCAACCCGAGTTTAAGCGCCCTTTTGATGCTGATTTTAAGATGCGGGCTAAAACCTCTTGTAATCATAACAGGTAACTCCGCCCTCCTTAACGCCCTTTCAAATACCCTCATAAGATCAAGATGGGATATGAATTTCATCTCGCCTTTTTTCTCAAATCGGGCCTCTATCCTCAATTTCCCCCTTCCTTACCAGGCTCCGTATGCGTTAAGAAATTGAAGAAATTTCCGCCTTTTCTAAGATCGAAAATCGGTTCATGCGTTTTTATTATTCTTTTCTTTTTGGTGAAGGGATCTATCTCTATTTCGCCCTCTCCAAGAGGAAGATATACCTCTGTTGGATTCTTCACGAACTTAGCAAGCTGCGCCATGTCTTTGACAATGTGAACAGAAATGAAAAATATAAGTTCTGTTTTTTCCTTTTTGTCAACCTTGTATTTGAAAACGTTTCCAATAAAGGGTAAATCGCCTACCAGATCTCCTAGGATAGGAAACCGTTTGTCAACCTTAACGGTATTTTCTTTTATTAGACCGCCTATAAAAATGGTCTCACCGTCCTTAACCATAACCTGGGTTTCAGCCTCTCTTGTTGCCCAAAGGGGCGCTGACAATTCCTCGCTGATCTGCTCTAGCCCCAGGTAATTGGAGATTTCCGGTTTCAGGTCTACGACAATCTCGCCGTTCTCGTTAACATTCGGTGTTACTAGAAGCCTTATTCCAAGCTCTTTTGCCTCATATCCCGAGATTACCCATCGACCTGTTTCTTCAACCTGGTCAAATGTAGGAAAATTGTAAACCTTTCCCACCATTATCTTTGCTTGCTTGTTATTAAGCGTTGTTACTCTGGGATTGGATATAATCTCGGTATCGCTTCTTCTCTTTAGGTATTCGATAACTGCTGAAAATTGCGTAAAGTCGAGCGTCCCGAATGTAAATAGATCTGCGTCAACAAAAGGCCAAAGCCTGGAAGCACTGTCCGCAAGCGTTCCGCCTGACGGGAAAGCTGCGGTTTCTGTCTGTGCTGTAGTACCACCCTGCAAAACGTTCGCGGTAACTCCTTGGGTCTGGCCAAGAGGCGTAAAAACATTCGTTAACACTGATGACTGAAGTCCCCAGTCCGGCAAAAGTGCATTAAACGGTATTGTGGTTGGCTTTGCTGCGCCGGATGCCGTAATCCTAATATTCCAGTCAATACCCATTCTCTCATCTTTACCAAGCATTGTTTCGATGATCTTGGCCTCAATCATGATCTGCGGGGTTTTCTTATCAAGCTTGAATATTACCTGCTTTGCCTTGTACAAATATGTCGGGATATCTGTGAGGACAAGAGCATTAATCCTATCATCAGCGCCAACCTTACCTCTGTCAGAGAGCATGTCCTTTATGATTTCCTCAACATCAACTGCCTTGGCATAATTTAACTTCACGACCTCGGTTGCAAGCTCTTCCATTTTTAAGCTCTCAATGGTCACAACGCGGATTATGTCCCTGTCCCTCTCGTAAGCGTACCCGTAGTTTCGTACAATAATATCAAGTGCGGTTTCCCAAGGTTTATCGGTAAGCTTGAGAGTAATCGGTCCGCTCACATCAGGCGCAGGAATGATATCCACGCCGCTTACGTCAGATAAATAATTAAGCACAGTCCTAATATCGGCCCCTTTAAAGTTTACGGTGACATAGCCGGGCTTTAATTGCCTCTCCTCCTCTTCAACATCCATATGCTCTTCCGTCTTTTTCTCCTCATCCTCTAATGTAATAAATTCGCCTGATACCGTTTCACTAACTGCCTCGCTGACTTCAGCGGCCACCGTACTTTCTGCCTGTGCAGGCGTCGGCACAGCTTTTGGATCTTCGTAGCTCTTTAGTTTTTGCGGAGTCTGAGCCAAACACAATCCCATAAAAACAAACTCAATGCAAAATATCAACATTAGAATTTTTCTCATCACTTTTTTACCCTCCAATATCGCAATATATTAACGCACTTCTTTCTCATAAAGACTTAACGTATATTTCCGTCCTCCTACCGTAACCACTGCTTCTCTATCTGAAATACTTATTACCTCAAGGGCATAAAGCTTGGCGCCTTCTTTGAGCATTTCACCGTTAATGATAACAATGCTCTGCCCTTCGCTATCATTAGCAATTCCCTGAAATTCCACATCATCTATGCTGACTATTTCTATGATTGCCCCTGAGCCTCTTCTAGCTAATCCTACGAGCGGAACAAATGGATCTCTTCTTTCATGGCTGTCATATTTAAAATGAGCGCCTTCCGCTGCTCCGGCATACCACACGCAGACTAGCTGCGTAACTGAAAAACTGATTAAACTAAATATAAACGCATATAATCTAATTTTTTTCATAATCCGATGCTCCCGCTATTGCTTAAGCAGCACGTAAGTACTGACTATAAGCTCAACATCATGAATCTTAGGCGTGGTCCTGCTTGACTTAATCTTTATATCAGAAACCTCCATAAAACGGTCCGCATTCTCAAGATTGTTAATAAAAGTAGCTAACTGGTGATAGCCGCTTTTGGCGCTTATTAATATCGGGATCTCCTGATATACTTCGCTTTGATCTTTCTGCACGGCACCACGGAAGGGAACTGGCCTTATGCCGAGTATTTTGACATACGAATCTCTTGCTATGTCGGAAACGCTTTCCAAAAGCATAGGTATTTCCTGTTCAGCAGGAAGCTTTCTTTCGTAATTGGCTATTTTACCTTCCACGCTACTCAATCTATTTAAGAGTATATCTTCATACCCTATATCTCTTTTTGTGTTCCTCATGTCAGTTTTCATAGAACCAATTTCGCTAATCTGCGAAAACATAGTTTGAAAATCCCCTTTCAAGAAGAATGTGAAGTACAGAAAAATAAATATCAACAAGATCAATATGCAGAAAAGCGTAACCTCCTTTTTGTTCTTATCAAGGTTGAGTTTTCTCAATTTGTCTTTTAGGTCTTCCAGTCCCAGATTCATAGAATTCTATTTGCCTTTCCTGAAACGCCCTGCCGTAGAAGTTGCTCCTTTTTTGGATACTTTTTCAAATGAGCAAATCAACTTAAAATTCATTACTTCGTCTTCGTCTATTAACGTTCTTCGCATTGAGTCAAGTTCAATATCATGGAAATCCTTATAAAAATCCCTATTACCCTTAAGGGCTTTTATAAACCTTGCGACATAGGCAGCGCCTTCTTCAGTTGTTCCAGCTGCAAACCCCTCTAAGACAAGCGCAGAGTCAGAAACATTCTTGTTGTATGAAAGGCTTGAAAGCCAAATGTTGGATGGCATTGAATTGCTGAGATCGTTCATCTTTTTTGCCCATATGATTCGTTCTTCGGTAAGCTTTTCTATTGCGCCGATCTTGGAATTGATATTCGTTACTTTCTGCTTCAACGAATCAATCATTGTCTTTTTCGGAGCCAGCTCCTTCCACTCTTGTTTAACCCTCGCCAATGTCATCTTATTAACCCTAACGACTACGACCAAAAGCAGGTGCACTACTACAAGCGCACCGATCGTTCCAAAAATTATGGGAAAAATAGGCACTTTTTTAAGATCAAAAACTTTCTTCTGCTTAATCTTTAAATTATCGGGAAGTAGGTTGATTTCGATCATAATTTTTCAAATCTAAAAAGCTAAGCCTTTCTCGCAACTAGACCGCAACAAACGGCTAAGGATGCTCTCATGGGTTCCACTCTATCCTTGTCCACGCCATCACCCAGCGTCGCTCCCTTGAGAGGATCCCACAGTATCGGGGTGATGCCAAGGGTTTCTGCAAAATGCGGTGCGATTGTCTTTTCCTCTGCCCAACCACCAGATAAAAATATTTGATCGACAGACCTGCCAAACTGATTCTCGTAATACCCAAATGAAAGCCGTATCTCTTCCGCTAAATTATTCAAAACCCCTTTTATGATTTCCGTTACCTTCTCGTCTTTTTCACCTTGACCTGACATTGCTTGCTTAACTTCCTTTTCGCTTATACCTGACTGATCGGCCATGATCTTTAAGATCTCCTCCCCGCCCATACGAATATCCCTAGAAAAATAAGGGCTCCCGCCTCTGGCTACAATTACGTTCGTATAACGGTGTCCGATGTTGACAAGTGATATGCTTTTTTCTACATCACTCTCTGCTACCCGGGAAAAGCAATTAAACAATGCGAATCCATCCACATCAATTAAACGCACGCTGTATCCTAGTCCTTTAAACAAATCTATTCTTCGGTTTACAATATTCTTTTTTGCTGCAGCCAAAAGAACCCTCATCTGCTTTTCGTTCTCGTTCGCTTTGCTTAAGATACAACAATCCGTAACAACTTCATCAATGTTGAAGGGTATATATTGATCCGCTTCGTATTTTAAGGAATTCTTTAGATCCTGCAGGGACATGTGAGGCATGTTGATAAAACGCACCGTGACATTCGGTCCAGACAAAGATAATCGAACATCGTGCGCCTGAAACCCGCCCTCTTCGGCTAGATCTTTAAAGATAGTGGCGATATTATTCTCTGTATATTCAGGGGGAAGTTCACGAATTGCAACTTTGGTAAGATTAATTTGCTCCTGTCCAAGCGACGCCTCTACTACCTTCAGTGAATATGAACCAATATCCACCCCTAGACAGGTTTTTTGAGAAGTTCTAAATTTGTTTAGCATTTAATAATATTAATAACTAAGAATAATTAGGTCAAGTTAAGGTTATCATATTGATAAGCGTTTGTCAAGATGGTTTGAGCTAGTTATCTGTATATGGCAGAGCTCTAACAAACATTAGAAATGGCTAAAATGTATGATCAGGGCTTTCTTGAGAACAAGCGGGGTCTTCACCAACTGCGGGAATCTCATACGGCAAGCCGCCACAAGAAGGCCATCTTCTGATAAAAACAGGCACCAGGTCACTCATATCAGGGATATCGCCAGGCTGCTTAGATTCTTCAGTTGCCCATAGCTCGACAGCATTGCTAATCTGTTTCATGTTGGATTTACAAATATTCGTACGGGCAATCTCCCTAGCTTTTAAAAAATTTGGTATAGCCAAGGCCACTAATAGACCGAGAATACCAACAACCGTTATGATTTCAATAAGCGTAAAACCTTTTTTGTTTAAACTCATGGTTTTATCTTCTCATCCAACTCCATAAGGCGTCTAACGGCTAACTGTTTTACCTGATTGGGTGCCTTTGTGACTATGCTCGAAGCCCTAAGGTAATACGTTCTTGCACCGTCGATATCTCCATCAATCTCATTCTTAAAAGCTACGTGATAATAGGCTACGATCTTGAATTCCGGCTGCCAAATATCAGTATCGTATAAGAGTTCTTCCAGACTTTTATTTCCCGTAAGATATGAGGCTATTTCGCTAAACCAAATCTGATCCTTAAAATCATTACTTACCTTATCCCATGCCTCCATTGCTTTCTCTTTTTCTCCGACGCTTGCATACAAATCTCCGAGTCTAAGATATGCGGCGGCGTAATGAGACCTGTAATGACTTACCGGCTTTGCTTGAACAATTTTCTCGTATTCCTTAATTGATCTATTTGTTTCGTCCTTCATCTCGTATAAAGCAGCTATGCTCACGCTTGCCTCCAAAAAATCCCTGTTCCTAGCTAGTGCCTTTGCGTACTCCTTGTAAGCCGCATCATAGTCACCGCGAAAAGCGTATAAGCCTCCAAGAAAGGTATAAGCATGCAAAAAATCGGGATCAATTTTTATAGCATATTTCAACTCTTCAATAGCCTCGTCAAGTTTTCCGTTCTGAATATAATATGAAGCCGTAATCGTCCGCGGATAGGAGTAGTTTGGCGCGAGCTCAATGGCCTTTTTTGCTTCTTCAAAAGCCTTTTCCAACTCGTTTTCTCTCGATATGAAAGCTACAGCTAAATTATAGTGAGCCCTTTCATTATCTGGGTAAATTGCTACATTTCTCTTCCAGAATTGAATTTCATCCGCCCATTCTAGATTCCTGGCCATCGTAAGATGCGAATAGACGCATACCAAAACACCAGCAAATAAAAAGCATAGCGCTCTTAACATTTTAGATCGACGGAGTCTATCAGCAAGATAAACAATTAAAATCGCTATACAAAAGCAGTATCCTATCGAAGGCAAATATAAAAATCTCTCGGCGATTATGATCTTGATGGGAATAATGTTAAGTGCAGGGGCAAGTGTTACGAAAAAGAAAAAAACAGAAAAAGAAATATGACGCATCTTTTTTGCAATCAATATAACAAAAAACACTATGAAAATGATTATCGACAATGATAAGATTACACCTGGTTCGCGGATTGAGCTAGATACCGGATACCTCAAGTAATCAGCACAGAGGTTGACAGGAAAAAGTAAAAGTCGTATATATTCAACAAGTCCTCTTGCCATAGTTAGAAAGGTGCGATAAAAACTATCACCCCAATAAGTGCATTGAGCCAACTTGCCGATCACAGCAAATCTTAGCAGAATATATAATTCCAGTATTAAAAAGTATGGAAAATATCTTAAAATCTTTGCACTCAATTTTTCTTTTTTCGCATAAAATATATCATAGAGAATCAATGCAAGCGGGAGGCTCGCAGCCATTTCCTTCGAAAGTATTGCACATAAAAATATAGGTAATGAAGCTAAATAAAAAATTAAATTTTTCCGCTGTACATAAAGGATGTACAAAGCGAATGAAATTATATAAAAAAACAAAAACAAGACATCGGCCCTGCCGGATATCCAGCAAACCGACTCAGTTTGTATAGGGTGTGTTAAGAAAAATATAGAGGCAAGAAATGCTATGTATCGACTCCTAGTTATTATATAAATTAAACCGAACAACGCTAGGGCATTCAGTATATGAAACAGTAGATTTGTGAGATGATATCCAAGGGGATTAAGTTTCCAAAAATAGTAATCAATAGCTAATGATAGCGGAAGAAACGGCCGGTAATTCTCTTCCGATAGCCCTCCTTGGGCAAGCGGCTCTTTAGATATAAAGTAGGTTTGGTAAAGACGCAGGTCTTTTATGTAATCGTTCTTTATTATGAACCCTGTATCATCCCATATAAAATCATTTCCGAGCGAATTTGAATAAATTAATATCCCAACGGATATGATCAAGAATATCATTATGCTTGTTTTCATATATAAGTCCAAAGCCTACAAAAAAAGAAAGGTGATAATTTTATCACCCTTCTTTTTGTTGATCAAGCCTTACCCTTAGCATCGCTATGATGTTAAAGGCTATGGTCGGTAAACGCTGCTACGTTCGGGCAAACAGGCGCTGCGCTTACAGCAGGTATTACATAACCGTCCGTACCACATGACGGCCACCTTCTGATATATGGCGTCAGAGCCGCAGCTGAAGGCGTATCTGTTCCTGCCTTGGCATTATCTATCGCCCAAACCTGGATAGCCCCTTCAACCTGCTTTAAGTTAGCTATACAAGCATTTCTAAGCGCTGTCGTCCTTGCCCTCACGAAATTAGGAATGGCTATTGCGGCCAATAAACCTATAATAGCGACAACAATCATTATTTCGACCAGCGTAAAACCTTTCCGTCTTTTCCTTTTCATAGTATATCCCCTCCTTCCTGCCAGATATGGCTTCATTATAAATATATCATATTTATGGGTCTAAGTCAAGGCAGGGCAGCATTGCGCCCGTTTTTAGCTAATTTGCCCATACTTCATGCCTGGCATTAGAGCGATATTATCTCGGACATTCGGAATATGGGTAAAAACATGCATATGACAATAGTCCCTATAATAATACCCAGAAATGCTATTATAAGCGGTTCGATCATGCTCGTTAAACCGCTTACAGAGGCATCAACCTGGGCATCGTAGAATTCCGACACCTTACTAAGCATCTTTTCCAATTCGCCTGATTTTTCACCCGCTGACACCATTCTTGTAACCATAGGGGGAAATATCTTGCTTCTGGCAAGAGGCTCTGCTATATTTTCGCCATCCCGCACATTTATCTTAACATCTTCAACGGCCTTTTCCACTACCATATTGCCGGAAGTCTTTCCCACAATATCCAGAGAGCTAAGTATGGGAACGCCGCTTTTTATCAATGTGGAAAATGTTCTAGTAAACTTGCTTATTGCAACTTTCCTCATCAGTGGCCCAAAAACGGGTAGCTTTAGCTTTAACCTATCAAGGAAGAACCTCCCCTTCTCTGTCTTTGCGGCTCTTGCAATAGCAAAAATCAGCAACCCCACTAATATCAGTCCGATAAAAAAATACCTTCTTACAAAATCGCTAACATTGATCAGCATCTGTGTAGGCATCGGAAGCGCCGCACCAAAACCTGCGTATATATCTTTAAAAACTGGGATGACCTTTATTATCAAAAGCAATGTCACGACGATTGCCATAGTCATTACAACTATGGGATAAATGAGGGCGCTTCGAATTTTTTTCTGCAGATTTGATGTTTTTTCAAGATAGGTTGCTAGCCTGTCCAGTATTTCGTCCAACGTACCGGAAGTTTCACCAGCCCTAACCATATTGACGAAAAGTGCTGAAAACACCCTTTTTTCTTTGGCAATTGCCTCTGAAAACGATGACCCAGCCTCAATTTCATCACGAATATTAATAATTACATCTTTAAAAAAGGTTTCTCCATCTGTTCGCCCAACATATCAAGAACGTTGACTAGCGGAATGCCGGCTTCTACCATCGTGGCAAGCTGCCTTGAAAAGACTACGAGATCATCGATGCGCACTTTTTTAGAAACGAAAATTTTGCCGCCCGAGAGAATAGAAGCAGCTTTCTTCGTCTCATCAAGAAGAATTATTGTAAGATCCTTCTTTCTTAATATAGCGATAGCGCTTTTCTTATTCTCGGCTTGGATTGTCCCAGAAACTTTACTGCCCTCTTTGTTTTTTGCAACATATTTGAACTCCAGCACGGCTTTCTCCTTATTTTAATCTTCCGAAGTGATCCTAAGAACTTCCCCGAGAGTCGTTAAGCCCATCTCAAACTTCTTTAGGGCATTTTCGCGCATTGTCCCCATGCCCTTTGATATGGCATAATTCTTTATTTTATCTGCCGAGGTCCTTTCTAAAATAAGCTTCCTAATGTTATCATCCACAATAAAGGTTTCAAGAGTACCCATGCGGCCAAGATATCCTGTATCATTGCATCGCCTGCATCCTGATCCAGCATAGAACTTCAATTTTTTCGATCTTTCTGCAAGACTCTTATCAATCCTTTCAAGCGCCACCTTAGGAATTTGAACTTCCTTCTTGCAGTAAGGACAAATTTTCCTACACAATCTCTGCGCAGCAGTCATGATTACGCTGGAGGCAATTAGGAAAGGTTCAACACCCATGTCTATGAGCCTGGTAACAGCACTTGGCGCATCGTTTGTATGCAACGTGCTAAAAACCAACTGGCCTGTAAGAGAAGCCTTGATCGCTACATCGGCTGTTTCGAAATCTCTTATCTCCCCTACCATGACAATGTCGGGACTTTGCCGTAGCAAAGACTTGAGACCGTTAGCAAACGTTAATCCTATTTCAGGTTTTGCTTGCACCTGCGTGATCCCTTCAAGCTGATATTCGACTGGGTCTTCTATTGTAACGATGTTTCTATCAGGTGTATTGAGCTTATTTAATATTGAATAGAGCGTTGTGGATTTACCGCTTCCAGTGGGGCCAGTAATAAGTATCATTCCATAAGGTCTTTTGAGAGCTGTCTTAAATTTTTCAAGCGGTTCTGGTAAAAATCCCAGTTTTTCAAGTCCTATTTCAAGAGAGGATCTGTCAAGGGCTCTTAGTACGATTTTGTTGCCAAAGGCAATCGGCAGCACGGAAACCCTGAAATCAACATCCCTGTCCTTAAACTTAATCTTAAACCTTCCGTCCTGAGGAAGTCGGGTTTCTGTAATATCCAACCTTGACATGATCTTTACCCTTGCAATAATTGCATTCTGATTTGATTTTGGAAGATTCAACGCCTCCTGAAGTTGGCCGTCTACGCGATATCTTACCCTTAGGGATCTTTCCTGGGGCTCTATGTGAATATCGCTCGCTCTCTTGTTAAGGGCCTCGTTTAGAATCATGCTGACAACTTTTACGATTGGGGCTTTCTTGCTTTCTACGGTTATCTCGCTTATGTCAATCTGATCTTCCTCGTCAATGACTTCGATATCTCCGACAGACTCCCCTTCCTTAATAATTTTGGAAATATCTGCTTCTGATGTCACCCCGTAATACTGCGTGATTGCGTTTTCAATATCTTGCTGCGAAGCGATTACTATATCTATAAAGAAATGCGTAAGCTCCTTTATGTCATCCATCGCCATTATGTTTGTGGGATCAGCCATAGCAACCGTCAACCTGTTCGCAAGTTTTGAAATCGGAATAAGTTTATATTGTCTAGCTATTTTTTCAGGAATAAATTTTATAAGATCATGATCTATCTTATACTTGGCAAGTTTTATCGGGGGGATGTTTAATTGCTGACTCAGGAAGATCATGAGATCGTCGTACGAAATATAACCCAAACCGACAAGTATTTTCCCGAGATTACCACCTTTACGCTGCTGTATACTAATTGCTTTATCCAGATGTTCTTTTTTTAAGACATCTGCTTTTTTCAATGACTCTATTAATTTATCTTTCAGGGATTTCTGCATTCTTGCCTATAAAGTTTCAATAAAATTCGGCGAACACCACTATTAGTCCGGTATATCCTGATCGCCGACCGTAACCCTTAAAATTTCCTCTAACGTTGTTTCCCCTGCCAGAACCTTGCCCAGACCATTTTGTCGCAACGTTACCATTCCTTCTTTGCGGGCCGTTGCCACGATCTCACTCTCCTGGGCCTTGTGCAGTATCAAATCTCTTACTGCAGGCGTCAGGAGGAGGGTTTCAATCAATCCAACGCGTCCTTTGTATCCCGTATTCTGACATGCCTTGCAGCCTCTTCCTCGATAAAGGATCATCTTGCCCTTTGACTTGAATTCTAACTTTTCCACCATGGCCTTATCTAGAGAATATGGTTCTTTGCAATTACTGCAGATTTTTCTAACAAGTCTCTCGGCACCAACTAAAAGAAGGCTCGAGGTAATCAAAAATGGTTCGACACCCATGTTTAATAGTCTCACGACTGAACCACTCGCAGTTGTTGTATGAAGCGTACTCAAAACTAGATGCCCGGTCAAAGCACTCTTTATGGCTATATCAACAGTCTCAAAATCACGTATTTCACCGATCATTATTATATCCGGATCCTGCCTTAAAATAGATCTTAAGGCAGCGGAAAAGGTCAGCCCAATGTCATGTCTTACGCTAACCTGGTTTATTCCGCGTAATTGATATTCTACGGGGTCTTCAACAGTAATGATGTTCTTTTCAGGCGAATCGATATGCTTTAAAATTGAATACAGCGTAGTTGTTTTACCGCAACCTGTTGGTCCACAAATTAGAATCATTCCATGAGGCCTCTGGGAAATCTTTTTCATGTCCAGAAGAGGCTTCTTTTCAAAACCAAGGCTATCCAGGTTAAGCATGGCTTGGTTTTTATCTAGTATTCTAAGAGCGGCCTTTTCTCCAACACTAGAAGGAATTACAGAAATCCTAAAATCGATCTCGCGATTCTCAACCTTTACCTTGAAGCGGCCATCTTGAGGTAGTCGCCTTTCGGCTATATTTAGCCCTGCCATAACTTTTAATCGGGAAATAAGAGCGCTATGCAGGCTCTTGGGCGGCTTCCTGCCCTCAATAAAAACACCGTCAATTCGATACCTCACCCTCGATTCCCGCTCAAGTGGTTCAATGAGAATATCGCTTGCCCTTATCTTGACGCCCTCTGCAAGCAGTAAATTAGTGAGCTTTACAACCGGTGCGTCCTGCGTCAATCTAAGCAGGTCAGCTTTATTATACTCAGACTCCCCCGTCTCCTCTAAAAGACTTATATCCGCGCTATCCTTCATACCCTCGACTATTTTTTCAATGGCATCGTGTGCATGACCTTCATAGTAATCAGCAATTGCGTCGTTTATATCCGCCTCATTTGTTATGACGGGACCTATGTCAAAACCCGTAATTGTCTTTATGTCATCAATAGCAAGCACATTTAAGGGATCAGCCATTGCAATGGTAAGAACGTTGCCCATCTTGGACACGGGAATTATTCTGTATTGTTTAACAATCTTTTTGGAGAGAAGTTTTAAAATGTCGGGTTTAATTTTATAGCGAGACAGGTCTATAGGGGGAAATCCCAACTCCTGGCTGAGGGCTACTGTTAGATCTTGCCTCGAAACAAGACCCATGCCCACCAGTATATCGCTTACCTTGCCGCCCTTCTTCTTATGAAGCTCCAGGGCCTTATTTATATCATTTTTTGACAGAAGTTTTTTTTCTACGAGTATCTTGACAATGCGGTCGCGTAAAGATAATGCGCCGTCTTCCACTATTCGGACTCTCCCTTTTTGGATGGCTTTTTACTGGGGTAGCATTTTTGGATAATGCTTTCAATATCGGTTGATGTGCTAACAAAGGCCTGGACTTTGGAGTTAGTGAGAAGCTCTATATCCTCGATGGCTTGTATATTGAGGGGATTACACATCGCAACAGTAAGCATATTCCCGAGTTTGTCGATGGCTACAAGGCCGTATTGCTTTGCGACGTTAAAAGGAATAATCTTAACAACTTCCTTATTAAAATCATAATTATCTAGCGGTAGGTATGGATATCCATATTGAACAGTTATTGCATGAGCAATCTGCTCTTCGTTTACGTACCCAAGGGAAACAAGAATTTGCCCAATTAGTCCGCCGCGTTCCTTCTGAATCTCAAGGGCCTTTTCTAGTTGATCAGGTGTAATGAGCTTGCGCTCAAGTAGCACTTGCCCAAGCGGCTTTGTTGATATTCTTCTGATTGCCATTCATCTCCCCTTATAGACAAGAAAAAAAGTAATTATATGGCAGTGATAAGTTTCTCAAGCTCAGCCGGATAAATACTCCTAAGAATCGCATCATCGCGGGAAATAATACCCTTGTTACATAACTCACCGAGCGTCTGATTCATGGTTCGCATTCCTGCTTTCTGCGATGTCTGAATAGTTGAATATATCTGATGCGCCTTTGACTCGCGAATCATACTCCTAATAGCAGGAGTACTCACCAATACCTCTGTGGCAAGGACTCTGCCCTTTCCGCCTTTCTTTGGAATTAACTGCTGAGAAATCACTCCCAAGAGAACAAAGGAAAGCTGTGTCCGAATCTGCTGCTGTTGGTGCGCAGGAAAAACGTCTATTACCCTGTTGACCGTTTGCATGCAATCGGATGTGTGAAGTGTTGCAAATACCAAATGTCCCGTCTCTGCAATAATAAGTGCCGCTTCAATTGTCTCAAGATCTCTCATCTCGCCGATAAGGATGATATCAGGGTCCTGTCTCAAAACATGCTTGAGGGATGCCCCAAATGAATGGGTGTCGCTATAAACCTCTCGCTGGTCTACGACACATTTTTTGTTTTTATGGACAAACTCTATTGGATCCTCGACAGTTATGATATGCGCATCTTTCCTTGAATTTATATAATCGACCATGGAGGCAAGGCTAGTTGACTTTCCGCTTCCGGTTGCCCCGGTCACGAGCACAAGCCCTTTAGACATATGGCAGAACTGCTCGACAACTTTTATGGGAAGGCCACATTTTTCAAAGCTCCTTATCTCAAAGGGGATCAATCTTATGGCACAGCCAACAAAGGAGCGTTGCTTAAAAACATTAACTCTGTAGCGTGCAACATTCTCTATGCCAAAGGAAAAATCCAATTCCCAATCTCTTTCAAACATTTCGATTTGCTCTTTTGTGAGCAACGAATAAGCTGTCTTCTTTGCCTCTTCGGCGGAAAGCGGCTTACTACCGATGGGCACTAATTTTTCGTCAATTCGATAATGCAGGGGCGAATTAGCCGTTATGTGCAGGTCGGATGCATTCTCCTCAACCATTTTCTTAAGTAGTTCTATTACGTCCTTCGCCATTGGAACCTCCTCACATCACAACCTTATTTTTTCCGTTGACCTTTGCCTTCTTAACAGATTCAAATGCCTTAGCCATAAGCTCATCGGAAGTAGAGCCATCCAACGGATTTTCGCTTACACCGATACTGACCGTCAAGGTATCCTTTTTGTCATCGGATACCGCTAAGCAAGATATATCCTTTCTTAACTTTTCGGCTACATCTGATGCCGATCTCTTATTTTTTTCTGGAAGAAGAAGAGCGAATTCATCGTCGCCTATCCTTGCAGCTTTGTCTATTGGACCAAGGCATGCCTTAAGCACCTCTGAGATCTTTTTCAGTGCGCTTTCAGCTACAAGCTGACCACGCTTGTTCCTGAACTCATTGAAATCGTCTATGTTAATAACAACGAAAGAACACGGACGCTGATAAAGCATAGCCCTTCCTATTTCTTCATTTAAGCGAGGTCTGATAAAATTCCTATTATAGAGGCCTGTAAGTTCGTCTTTTATTGAAAGTGATGCAGCCTTTCTGAGAAGCATGTCATTCTCGACAGCTATTGAAAGCTGCTTTGCAAAAACCTTTATTGTATCTATGTCTTCGTTGGTATAGGCAAAGTCCTTAATACGATTTCCCATAAGAAGTAATCCCCGGCAGATATTTCCTGTATAAAGAGGTATTATAACTACATTCATGATCTTTGTCTGATTCCTAAAGGTATGACCCGCAGACCCATGCGGCGTGGAACTATCTATAACAACAATCTTCTTTTTTTGACCAATCATCCCGAGAAATCCATCGCCTAGCCTGATTTTAATCCCGAGCAATTCACTATCATACACGTTGCTGTTCGCACTCATCGAAAATTCATCGATCTTATCCTTTGGCAAATAGGCGACGGCAAAGCCATTGTCGTAAAAGTGAGAGAGTTTTTCAAGTGCCACATCCAGAACCCTATTAAGATCAGCTGCGTTCGAAATCAGATCCCCAATTTGCAGCAGGTTTGACAATGCGAGCATCTTGCGCTGTATTTCAAAGTTTATCTCCCTGGTCTTCTCTCCGTAGTCCCTCAATTCCTGGATATTGTCTTTGATTCGTCTCGATAAAAGGTTGATTGAAGTTCCCAATTCTCCAATTTCGTCCTCAGTGGCTATGTGTATCTTTCTATCGAAATCCCCGCTAGCAATAATTTTAGCTTCTATGGACATATCAATGACTGGTTCCACGAGGGTTTTTGCCAATATCAGTCCCAACCAGGCAATGATTATAGAAAGCAGAACGACAACGCTTATTTGAGCAACCGAAACACTCTCCTGTACGAATACATAATTCGAGACAAGGTAGACGAGCACCAGAAGAGGAATGATAGACATCAGCGTAAAAGCTATTAAAAGCTTATATCTAAGCCCCTGAGGAATAAGCGAGAGTTTTCTTAAAAAACTTGCCATAACCCACCCCCATTAATTTAAAAATATTTTGATACGATATGCAATAAGATTAGTATACTTGATGTAACCGCAAAATGCAATACAGTATAAGTATATTTTGTGGCATATAAGCGCTTGGTATATGGAGATAACGGCTAGTAAGCTGCTGCCTTGTGGGCTTCCTCTATAAGGTAGGATTTAGGTATCCCTGGATCAATAAAATCCCAGGGCAATACATCGTCAAAGCTGAACCCCCTTGTTGCATACGCATCGAGCTCCATGCCTGCCTGCAAAAATGACTCCTTCCATACTTCAATCTTCAAGTGTTCGCTCCAACAATCGAACCTTGCCCCCCCTTTCCAGCTGTCGTATATGATATTGCAAAGTTCGTTACCACCTCGCGATAGGGCTGCCTCGAGGAAAGATATATTAATATCCTGAAAATCCAGCTTCATCCTTCTCTCATGAACGCTTTTCCTTAAATATTCCTGTTTTGACTCGAGGTTCTGGCGACTTTCCATAGAAAGCCATTGAAAAGGCGTATGTGACTTGGGAATAAAATTGTTGATGCTCAAGGTGGCGGAAGCTTTTTTGCCACCTACTTCTCTTTTTAGACTGGTTATTCGTCTTGCAATGCGAATTATGCCATCCAAATCAGCTTGCAATTCACCGGGAAGCCCAATCATAAAATAGAGCTTTATTCTTTTCCACCCAGAGCTAAAAGCTTCTTTCGCTACTTTCTCTAGTGTCTCCATGTCGATTTTCTTCCCGAGACGCTCTCTCATTTTCTGTTCCGAGGCTTCGGGTGCAAAGGTCAACCCTGTTCTCCTTTTTTTTGCAATCATCTTTGGAAGCGCTACGGATACCTCCTCTATCC
>JABMRN010000322.1 GCA_013202515.1 Candidatus Omnitrophota bacterium
CATCAATTGTTCCGTCGGATAATCCCTTTTTTATCGCCTCGATGTCTTCTTTCGAACGAAGCGGGGGATTCATCTTCGTACGCGTATCGTACGTAGCGCAGCATGCGTCAGTTAAACTAAAATAGTGAGGGGCAGTCTCTGCTGTAATTGGTAGGCCTGCCTTTTTCGCCTTTCTTATTATATCGACGGATTGTTTAAGACTAACGTGGGCTATGTGAAGTCTGGCCTTGGCTTTTTTTGAAAGCTCTATGTTGCGCTCAACAAATTTATATTCTGCCTCTCCCGGCATGCCTCGCAAACCCAGCTTTGTGGCTATTATGCCTTCGTTTACGACACCATTTTTTGATATATTCTTGTCTTCACAATGGGCTATTATGATAATATGGTTTTCTTTGGCTTTCTTTAGCGCACTGAGCATAACCTTCCCATCCTGGATGTCGCTTCCGTCGTCTGAGAGGGCAACTACGCCTTGTTTTTTCATGCTTTTTACGTCTACTATGCTCTTGCCCTTTCTCTCTTTTGTAATTGCACCTACAATGTAGACGTTTGTCTTTGCATCCTTTTCTATGATGGCCTTAACTTCTTTAAAACCTTATCATTGTCGATGGCTGGGCTTGTATTCGGCATTGCACACACACTCGTTATTCCTCCCCATGCTGCTGCATTAGTGCCGGAAGCAATTGTCTCGATATCTTCCCTGCCCGGCTCTCTTAAATGAACATGCATGTCGATAAGGCCGGGAGCAACAATCTTACCCATCGCATCAATTGTGTTTTTACTCTTTGCCTTGATGGCCTTTTTGACCATTGAAATCTTTCCGTTCTCTACCAACACGTCAAATATGCCGTCCCGCTTATTTTGCGGGTCAATGACGCGTCCGTTTTTAATAAGTATATTCATGTTATATATTTCTCTTGTGATGGGCAACTAAATATAATACCGCCATCCTGACGGCTATGCCGTTTGTGACCTGTTTTAGTATCACTGATTTTGATCCGTCGGCTACTTCGGCCGACATTTCAACGCCTCTATTGATAGGGCCCGGGTGCATAACAACAATGTCTTTTTTGGCCCTCTTTAGCCTCTCTTCTGTTATGCCAAAATTTTTAAAATATTGTATCTTCGAGGGAAAGGCTGCTTTTTCATCCCGCTCAAACTGCATTCTAAGAACGTTTATGGCATCGGCATCTTTAATAGCATCATCAACATCACTTGTAATCTTGACGCCCAGCTTTTCTATCCCTTTAGGGATAAGTTTTTTCGGTGCACATACCGTTACCTTGGCGCCCAATTTTGTAAAGCCCCATATGTTTGAACGGGCCACCCTTGAATGTGCTATATCACCTATGATGCTGATCTTAAGTCCGTTAATCTTGCCCAGCTTTTCCCTCAAGGTAAAGATATCTAAAAGTGCCTGGGTCGGATGCTCATGCCATCCATCTCCGGCATTTACCACGCTTATGTCAACGGCACGCGATAATGCTGCAGGAGCACCTGATGAACCGTGCCTTACTACTATAATATCTATCTTAAGGGCCTCTAGGTTCCTGCCGGTATCTATTAGGGTCTCGCCTTTTTGTATGCTGGAAGACTCCTTCACTATATTTATGACATCTGCCGAGAGCCTTTTCGCAGCCAGCTCAAAAGATATTCTAGTTCTAGTTGATGGCTCATAAAAGAGGTTTGCAACCGTCTTTCCCCTTAAGGTCGGGACCTTTCTTAATGGCCTTAGAAGCACCTCTTTAAAGGACTTGGCATGATCCAGTATAAGCTCTATCTCTTCCTTGGATAAATACTCAAGGCCCAACAGGTCTTTCTTTGTCCAAGTAATAGTATTTTTAGTTGCGCTCATATTATTTTTTTGGTTTTTCGCAAATATCGACTTCGTCTATTTTGTCTACCTCTTTAAGCTTTACCTCTATAACTTCATTTAACGAGGTAGGAACATTTTTACCGACGTAATCGGCCCTTATGGGAAGCTCCCTGTGTCCCCTGTCTATTAAAACTGCAAGCTGTATTACCGATGGCCTTCCGAAATCTATCAACTGATCCATCGCACACCTTATGGTGCGGCCGGTAAAGAGAACGTCATCTACTAACACTATCTTTTTCCCCGTTATATTGTAATCTATATTGCTTTCTTTTAAGATTGGTTGTTCGGCGATTTCAGTAAGGTCGTCTCTATATAAGGTAATATCCAAAATGCCCACAGGCACTTTTTTGCCGGAGATTTTCTTGATCGATTCGGCTATTCTGTAAGCCAGGTATTCACCCCTGCTCCTTATGCCTACAATAACAAGGCCTTTTATACCCTTATTATTCTCGAGTATTTCATGCGAAATACGCTTGATCGCCCTATCTATACCGTCCTTGTCTAAGATTATTGCTTTCTTTTTCAGTGCCATATGCTATGCCCCCGTGTAAAAAAAGGCCTCCTTATCATCGCGATAAGCAGGCTTTTATATTTTTGCTTCTTCATTTGTCCTCTCCTTTTTCGGCCTCACGGGACCGAATTAAAAGGTGTTGCTTGGTGATTAATATAGCACGTTCCCGACGACTTGTCAAGGAAATACTACGCGAGTTGCTGTATGCTCCAGCTCGCCATAGGGTGTTTCAATTTTTTTATATACTCCCCACAATGCGGCATGTCGGCTAGTTTCATATTCTAAAAAGTCATCCTGGTTTGCACATAAAGAAATTTTGATTTTTCTCTGATGCCTCTAGGGTAGGCGGCTCCGGGAAAAAATACGCCGTATCTCAAAGTGAAATATAAGTTTTCATAGACCTTCCAATGGACAAAAAAATCAAGCTCTTCCCCCACATCCGGGCTTGGCTCTGAAGCCTCTACATCGTATATGCCCCCTTCTTTTTGAGCTTTTTGATACACATAAATTCTAGATCCTACAGCAAAATTATTACCAACATAAGGTATGAATTCCAGAGGTTTAAGAGATAAACCTATTCTATATATAAAGAGGTTGGAAAGACGAGGTGCCATAGTGTAACCGGCATCAAAAATACCGAAATAAAGAAAATTTGTGTCTCTACCATTAATATTTCCGCCTACAGTATCTGTTACGCTTATTCTATCTTTATCCCCTGAACCATATGCGATTTCAGCTTCCAATATAGGATGAGAATAAAAATCCGGTGTCAATTTGGCGCCCACATCAAAGGCCCATGCATCAACATCTTTTACGGCAAGTTCGGTCCTGCTTGCATCAGTATAGCTTTTTCCAAATTCCTTTATGCCTTCTGCCCAATATGCGAATAGCGGCCTTTCACCGGCTATGCCCAAGCCTAAATATTCTGAATTATATGTATAATTCTGGGTGGGGTCCGTTGGGCACTCATGCGATCTGTCCCTTTGAACGAGAACGTATGCGAATGCTACATCATGCACAGCTGCATAGTGTGCTTCTACCGCAAAAAAGAATCTTCTGTTTTCATCTTTATATCCCGGCACGCTGATATCGATATTATCGTCAAATTCTTTAGTTTTTGATATAAATCCCCTAATCCCGAACCCTCTGCCCGGTATATAACCTAGCTCTATCCCATCGTGAATATCGCTGTATGCTATTCCGCTACCGAGCGTTAAAAACTGTCTGCCCACTTTCAAAGACAAAGGAATGTTGTATCTATCATGAAGAAACACAAGCCCGTATAACACATCTACTACTGGGCCCTCAAAATCGTCTTTAATACCTGTATAGTCACTACTTACGTTGGGCAGCCATGTGTAAACATTCTTAAGCCTGCCGTATAACATTAGCAGCTGGTAGTATGTTCCGCTTCCCCAAACTCGCGTATCAATGGTATACCTATCCTTGATCCAATCCTCCAGCTCACGATCGTTATCAAGGTTCTTGTAATTTCTGTAGTCAGCAAATACCCATGCCCCATATTCCAGAATAAAATCTAATTTTTCTACAGGCACTTTTTCTGTTACTTCGAGCTCGCGGGTTTCTCTGTCCCTGATTTGCCTATCCTGCTCTCTTATTATCGACTGCGCTGATGTTTGAGAGACAAAGACAAAAAAGCATGCCAGCATAAAAAATAGAGTTTTTTTAAGCCTCATATGATATAATTATATAACGTGAATGCGCTATATCAAAACACATTTTTATTATTTTTTTAATCACCACAAATACAGCACACAAACGATTATATGAATAAAAATATCTACTCATACCTGCGAAAAAGCCTTCTGCTTAAATCTGTTATTGTAGCGCTGATATCATGCTTTTTGTACATGGCATGGTTGTCGCAAATTAAACTAGTCAAAATAGCTAACCTAAAAATTTTCGATAATCTTCTTTTATTAAAAAATTCGATCAGCCCTGTAGATAAACATATTGCGGATGTCGTTCTTATTTCCATTGACGATGAATCCATGAGGAATCTCGATGTGAACTGGCCATGGCCACGCGGTATGATAGCGACCATAATTAAAAAGCTATCCGCCCATGAACCCGCTCTTATAAATATCGATCTTGTATTCATAGGAAAAGACGCTGACAGGGATCAGGATCTTCTGCTTGCAAACGCAATTAAGGCTGCTGGGAATATCCTGGTAGCAGCTTATTTTGGAAAAGACGGCAGATATGTAATGCCGCAACACCTTATTGCCCAACATGTTAGAGGATTCGGATTTGTAAATAAACCACCGGATGCGGATACTGCTGTAAGAAGAATGAGGCCCTTTATTCTTTCGGAATCCGGCTCCATAATTGATTATTCATTAGCTGTTAAATCGGCCGCCGAATACCTTAATAAATCGCCTGAAGAAATAACTTCAAAGATGCCTATTTTAAAAAACAGCACTGCCTATATATCCTTTTTTGGCACAGAAGATCAATTCACGAAAATACCTGTGTGGAAGGTGCTGAAAGATGAGGCCGATTTAACCAGCCTAAAGGGCAAAATTGTTTTTGTGGGTACAACATCCGAGATTTTTCATGATACTTATCAAACTCCCATAGGCGTAATATCCGGCGTTCTTATCAATTTGAACGAATTTCTTACATATAGCACTCAAAAATTCTTTAAGTATCCTGGACCCGGTGTCAATTTTGCAATATTGTTCTTTTTTGTGTTTATAGCAGTTGTGGGCGGCTTTAGATTCTCCGCTATATATGGGATTTTTACGGGTTTAATCGAAATAGTAATATTTATCGGCTTTAGCTTCCTCCTCTTATTGAATAATATCATTATTGATTACATCGGCGTTTTGTTCTTAATATTCATATCATCGTTATTTCTGTACGGAATCAGATTTGTAAGGCTTATTTATGAAAACATGCTCTTAAAAAAAGAAGCAATCACCGATGGATTGACACAGCTATATCATTACAGGTATTTTGATCTCAAGCTTAGCATGGAATTGAGAAAAGTACGCCAGGAAAACAGAACTCTCGCTTTAGCCCTGTACGATATAGATCATTTTAAAAGCATAAACGATACATATGGGCATGAGTTCGGAAACAAAGTTCTAAAAGATATTGCCCAAGTTTTAAAGGAGAATTCCAGAAGATGCGATACTGTAGCAAGATACGGCGGGGAAGAATTCGGCATTCTTATGCCTGATATAAGCCGGAAGGACGCCATAAAGCAGAGTGAGCGCACGCGGGAAAAGATTAAACAGCTGGCGTTCCGGGTAAACGGTAGCAAACATATACAGGTTACCATAAGTGCAGGAATCGCAACAACCGAGGATTGCATAACAGAGAATCATAAGGATTTTATACGCGCAGCTGATGCAGCATTATATAGGTCGAAAAATTCGGGACGCGATAGGATCAGTGTATTTGATAGGAATACGGATAGTTTGCCTAAGTGAAGGCTTGTATTAGCAGCTGAGATTTATTGTTTAGTTCTTTATTTCTTCAATGGTGACCTTGGAACTTTTTCATTTCCTACTATAGGTCGACTGGGACTTGTACTGCTAGCGCTTCCTCAGTCTCATCTCTTTTTTTTTCTGCTCTCCGAACGCTGGTGATGATGAAACTACGTCATCTCGTACTCCTAGTCGCTTTGCGCTTATACGTCTAGTAGCGCTCATTTCTCGTTGTGCTACTTGCCTTTCTGTGCGGCTAATCCTTTCTCGTTGTGCTCCTTGCCTTTCTCTGCGGCTAATTCTTGTTACCTCTGACATTCGGTCATTTTCTCTTAGGTCTTTCTTGCCATTTTTTGAAGTAGCTGCGTCTATGCCATCCTTTGGGACATGCTCTGAAGCCTTGGGGCTTTCCGACTGTATTTGAATGCCCACAACATCGGCATAGTCATAGTGGCTGGATTCCTCTGCCTCATACCAGTCTTCCGCAGAAGCCATAGACACTACACCCATAACCATCAAAACTATAAAAAATGATAGTCTTTTCATGATTTTCACCTTTACCTTAACGTATACCCTCTATCTCAAGTATACACTAGAATCAAATGCAGAAAAAGAGCCCATAAGTACCTTTTGTATCTTTAACAAAAATAGGCGGCAAACTACTGTTTAGTGTGTAAATATTGATGGCTAATAGGTGTGGCTATTTCTTAAAGATGAGGCTTAGAACTCTTTCCAGATCTTCGTTTGAGAAATACTGGATTTCTATGCGGCCTCGTTTCTTCCCGTGGGTTATCTTTACCCTCGTTCCGAAGAAATGCTGCAGCTGTTCTTCTATGGAGGCCAAATTTTCATCCGTGGCCCCGGGCTTGCGGGATTTGGTCTTTGTAAATCTTGTTTTTACCAGTTCTTCAATCTGCCGAACCGATAGACCCTTCTTAATAACCTTTTTTGCGTATCTGATCTTTTCTCTCTCTGTATTTAATGATAGCAGGGCCTTGGCGTGTCCCGTCGAAACAAGGTCTTCCTCTATATAATTCTGCACCAATGACGGCAGGCTCAATAATCTAAGCGTATTTGAAATTGTTGCCTTGTCTTTCCCAACCGCTTTTGAAATATCACTCTGGGACATGCTGAATTTTTCTATCAATTCTTTATACGCAGTTGCCTCTTCCATTGAATTTAATTCTTCCCGCTGGATATTTTCTATCAAGGAGAGCTCAAGGCTGTCGGAATCCTTCGCCTCTTTTACAATCGCCGGAATAGATTCATAACCAAGTTCCTTAACGGCCCTGAAGCGTCTTTCTCCCGCGATCAGCTCATATCCTTGTTCTGTAGTCTTAACAATAATTGGCTGTATCACGCCTTTTTCTTTTATGGATTCTATGAGTTCGTTTAATTTTTCTTTATTAAATTTTTTGCGAGGCTGAAAACGGTTTGGGGCTACTTCTTCAACCTTTACCTTCATAACTTTTTCTTGTAATTCTGTTTTCTCCGGGATAAGCGCCCCTAAACCCTTACCTAATTTTTTTTCCATTATTTTTCTCCTTTACGAAAATTGATTTCCGGTCTCTTTTAGATCTTCGATCTTTGCGATTCGATCATCTTTCAAAACTATATTTTCACCTTCTCTAACTTCTTTGTTTACAGCATCTTGCGAAATGTTCCCCAATAACTCTTTGGCTAAACTTTCGTATGCCTTGGCACCTATAGACCCCGCATCATACAATGCAATCGGTTTACCAAATCCCGGGGCCTCGGTAAGTTTTATGGATCGTGGAATCACGGTGTTGTAAACTTTATCTCCAAAGAATTTCTTTACCTCATCAATAACTTCTTTTGTAAGGTTAGTTCTAAAATCGGCCATGGAAAGAAGGACACCCTCTATTTTGAGTTTATTGTTGAGATTGTCCTTTATGAGGTTCACAGTATTCATCAACTGAGAAAGTCCCTCCAGCGCGTAATACTCGCATTGTACGGGTATCAGAACAGAGGTCGCAGCCGTGAGTGCATTAATCGTAAGAAGCCCTAAAGATGGAGGGCAGTCAATAATAATAAAGTCGTATGCTTCTTTTATGGTATCAATTTCTTTTTGAAGCCGGTATTCCCTGCTCATTGCATTGACAAGCTCAACCTCGGCACCTGTAAGATCAAGGTTTGAAGGAGCAATAGATAGGTTTGTAACCTGAGTATTGACGATGATTTCCTGTAAGCTCTTATGCTCGTGTAGTACGTTGTATATGCTGAAGGATACAGAGTGTTTATCTATACCGATACCGCTGGTAGCATTTGATTGGGGGTCAAGATCAATGAGGAGGGTTTTCTTATTAGAAAGGGCTAGATATGTAGAAACGTTAATAGCGGTAGTGCTTTTACCGACGCCGCCTTTTTGATTACAAATTGCTATGGTCCTAGCCAAGATTAACCTATTCAGTAAGTTCTAACCTTGCTTGAGTTTCCACGTGGAAACTCTTATTTTTATTAAATATACACTACAATTCTATATAAGTCAAGCGTGGAAAGCTAGATGTTTCTTATATTTTTGGCTGTAGGTTTCAGCGTAGCTTTAATCTTGGCGAGCTCAGCGCCTTCCATTCCGAAAAGACCCTTGTGTGCTTCTCTCAGTATCATAATATCAACGGCTTCTTTCTTGGCCTGTAATTTCTTAAGTGCGATCTCTATCGCTTCCTTTACGGTTTTGGCCTCGATTTCAATGGTCTTCGGTTTCATGACGCCTTCATGTGCTTCTTTATTAACAATTGTTCGCCCATCATAAGCGACGAGTTTGTGAGCCAGTAGAGTACCAGCCCCGACGGGAAATTATACAATATTATACCGAAAAATAAAGGCATGAATAGAGCCATGAACTTCTGTTGTTTTGCCATCTCTGATTCGCCGGCAGGGCCGCCGTGTGCTGTCGAAACCCGCTGCTGGAATACCATTACTGCAACTGTAAGTAAGGGAAGCAGGTTAAAATTCTGTCCAATAAAAGGCAACGCTTGAGGAAAACTAAATAAGGCATCGGGTGCAGATAAATCCTTTATCCATAAAAAAGACGCATTCTTAAGTTCGATTGACCTAAGAAGCGTCTGATAAAAAGCAAAGAATATGGGAAGCTGAAGAAGCATGGGCAAACATCCGCCGAATGGATTTACGTTATACTGCCTATATAAGGCAACCATTTCCTGGTTTAACTTTTGGGGGTTGTCTTTATGCAGCTTTCTGAGCTTTTCCATATGTGGCTGTAATTCCTGCATGCTCTGCATTGATCGGAAGCTTTTTCTTGTTAGCGGGAACATCAATAGATTGATCAAGAATGTTACCCCAATTATGGCAACGCCCCAATTGCGAACGACTGAATGTATACCTCTTAGTATCGTCAAAAGAACTATGCTTATCGCTCCGAAGAAACCAAAGTTCACAACCTCATCTATGCCCAGCCCAAGAGCAGCTAGTCTTTTCTTAATCAGGGGGCCGATATAAAAAACATACTTGTCCTGAATAACAGACCTTGAGCCAATTGTTCGCGCCTTCATCCTGAGGCCGGTAGTAAGCTTGTCTCCAACCTGTCGTATAAAAAGTTCATCGGCAGCCGGTGGGGGAACAAGTACCAGTGTAAAATATCTATTCTTTAAAGCAATCCAAGAGATGATGCCTCCTATATCTAACTGGTCACCCTTTATTCTGGACTTGCGCATTATGGTTCCATTAACCTTGCCATTAAACTCAAGAAAATTTCGTCCTCTCATGGATGATGCTTGCTCTAACCCGGAGGGGCCTATAATGCTATAATCTGTAGCTACTGAGGCATCCGATAAGTTGTCAATAACTATTCGTAACTCTATGTAGTCAGTGGTGTTATGAAAAAGATATTCTTTTGTTATTTGTATTTTTCGAGGGGTTTGGTACGTGTAGGTTATGCGGCCTTGTCCCTCGGATAAGTTCCATTCACCGAATGCCATGTCTGGATCTAGCTCTTTTGAAATCATTGAAAAAATACTGACCGGAGGCTCGAGGTTCTTTATGATAGCTGTATCATATTCCTTTAACTCTATACTCTTAAGCGTTCCGCCTATGTTTGAAAATATCAGAAGGTATTTATCTGTTTCGGCAACGGTTTCGATTTCGTCCGAAGAGATGCGTTTTGTTTTTTGCGGCTCGGCAAAGGTAGCGGTTGTTTCGGATGTCTGGGAAATTGGTCTTGTGGCCTGATCTATTCGGACAGCAGCAACATTACGTACCGGAGGCTTCACAAACTTCTGAAAGCCCAATACTATAAGTACCGAGAGAACTACAGCTATAATTAGTCTTTTCTGATCCATATCACGCCGGGTCAAAGCCGCCCTTATGAAAAGGATGGCATTTTGAAATCCTCATAATTGCTTTTGTGATTCCCTTGAATATCCCATATTTATCAATTGATTCAATCGCATATTCCGAACATGAGGGATAAAACCTACACGATTGTAACTTAAACGGTGACAATAGGTTACGGTAAATTTTTATCAAAAATATTAGTAAGTTCTTTATAAAAAGCTTCATTTGTTAATTTGTCTGTTCCCCTTTTAACAACAATTACAAAATCTCTCGCACTCGAAGGACGCTCTTTCTTCAAGCGCCAGAATTCCTTGATTCGTCGTTTAGTACGGTTACGACGGGTTGCAAGCGGAATAGACGCTTTCGCAACGCTAATGCCTAATCTAGATCCACCGACGGCACCAGCCGCATTGTATAAAACAAAGTGAGGGCTGAATACCTTTTTGCCCTCCTTGAACACGCGCCTGTAGCCTTTTGCCTCTTTTATATACAATAACCCCGACGCCATTGGCCCTAATAGAGATTAAACCGCCAACCTCTTGCGCCCTTTCCTGCGGCGCCTCTTCAGAACGGCCCTTCCCCAACGCGTACGCATGCGTTTTCGGAAACCGTGCTTCCTCTTTCTCTTCAGGTTAGATTTCGTTCTTAGTGTTTTCTTCATAGTGCGTGTAATTATAACATATAAACGTCGCTGGTCAAGGATAATTTAAAAAAACATAATTATGCGCGTTGGACAAATTCCCGCGCTATGATTCGTCGGATAAATTTCTCTTGCATATAAAATTTCTTTTGGTATAATGTCTACACGTTCTGATGTCGTATTTTTCTAGTTAACGTGTGCTTTTTCACAGTAACTAACCACCTTGCTGCGCTTGGCCTATGTTAAAGCACAAGTAATTCTATCATGCGTAAAGGGCCTGTGGATAACCTGTGAATAACCTGTAAATTGAGCGTGAATAGCCTATTAACTTCTGTGGATAACCGTAGATGAACCTAAAAGCTGAAGAACTAAAACCTGTCTGGACAAAAACCTTGGTGTATATAAAAGACCGTGTAAGCGAACAGGTTTTTGCTGCGTGGTTCGAGCCCATAACCCCTATTTCCGCGGATGAAAACAACTTCAAGCTCGGGGTACCCAGCGATTTTTTTAAGGAGTGGGTAACGGAAAAATATTTTGACCTTATTAAATCGTGCCTCGCGCTTTCCGCCGGCGAAGAGATGCTGCCTATATTCACCACTATCGAAGAAAAGGAATCCGAAGAAAAGAAAATACAGGCAGGGCCCCAAAAGGCAAAACCCGGCATTCTAAGTTCAATATTTCCTAGATACACCAAAGACCATCAGGCGCGCCAGATCGGGCTAAATCCCAAATACACCTTCGAAGCCTTTGTCGTTGGGCCAAATAATAGATTTGCGCATGCGGCATCGCTTGCCATAAGCGAGTCTCCGGCCAAAACCTATAATCCCCTGTTTATATATGGTGGTGTGGGCCTTGGGAAAACCCATCTCATGCACTCCATAGGAAATTTTGTCTCTTCCAAATCGCCTAAGACAAAAATCCTTTATATATCAAGCGAGGAATTCACAAATCAGCTTATAAGTGCCATACAAACTCGGACTACTCCGGAATTCCGTAAAAAATATAGGCTTGTTGACGTACTAATGATAGATGATATTCACTTCATCGCGGGAAAAGAGGCTACCCAGGAAGAATTCTTCCATACATTTAATGCCCTTTATGACGCGCATAAGCAAATCATAATGTCAAGCGACCGTTCCCCGAAAGAAATACCCACTCTTGAAGAAAGGCTGGTATCGAGATTCGGGTGGGGGCTTGTTACCGATGTACAACCTCCTGATTTTGAAACAAGGGTTGCAATTTTAAAGAAAAAAAGCGAACGGGAAACAGTGCCCGTTCCAAATGATGTTTTATACTTCCTCGGGGAAAATATAAAAACAAACATACGGGAGCTTGAGGGG
>JABMRN010000323.1 GCA_013202515.1 Candidatus Omnitrophota bacterium
ACCCAAAGAAGCCTTAATTTTTTTAAGCTCCTCTTTCATTTCCTTCATTTTTTCCGGCGAGGATATTATCTTTAATATATTGGATGCCATATTCCGGGGATTTGCTTCCCATTGAATGAGTTCGGGTGCAACGGGTTTACGGGCTATGATATTCACAAGTCCTAGATATGGTATTTGTATAACCACCCTGCCCATGACGTAGGTAAGAAGCGAAGTAATATAGGTTATAACTAGCGGTTTTTCGGCTATTGCAATTTGAAGGGTAACAGTGCCCGAGGATGTAAATACAAAGTCAGCGGCATCGAGGCATTTATGGATATCGGATTTTACCACCGTAACATCAAGATCTTTAGGAATGCTGCCGTAGGCAGATTCTTTGACGTTTGGGCTTTGCGATAAAATAAATTGGACGTCTTTTTCTTTTTTTATCAATCTTGCAGCACAAAACATTTTCGGAAGAATTGTTTTAACTTCAAGAGACCTTGAGCCAGGCAAGAGTGCTATGGTAAATTTATCCGGCTTAATTCCGAGATTTGCCTTCGCCTCTTTCGTAGGTACAGGCTTGTAAGGTTCATCGAGCAGTGGATGTCCTACGAATGTTGCAGGAACACCGTGGTGAGTCATAAAATCTTCTTCAAATTTAAATATTACCAGTGCCTTTTTTATGTAGGATTTAAATTTTTTAATTCTCCAATCTCCCCATGCCCACATCTGCGGAGTTATATAATAGATGCACGGTATGCCTTTTTTATTTAACATTTTTGCAAGCAACAGATTAAATCCCGGATAGTCAACGAGAATTGCAAGATCAGTTTTATTTTTTTCTGTTTCAAGCTCAATTTTTTTAAAAATATCCCGGATTATTCTAAGCTTAGAAAAAATTTCCCACACCCCTACTATGGAGAGGGAATCCATGCGTTTCAATAGATGAACGCCGACGGATTCCATTTTATTGCAGCCGATCCCGAAAAATTCAAGATCACCGTTTAGGTGTTTTAATTCTTTTATTAGGTTTGAGGCGTGGAGGTCGCCGGAAGATTCTCCGGCGGAGACGAGTATTCGCTTGGTCATAGTTCGATATTCTCGTTATTGACCATAAAATTGCCAAAGGGTTATTTTATTTTATCCAGTATATCAAGGGCAATGGCCAGTGCTTCGCGTCCCTCTTTCCCTGAAACAATAGGTTTTGAATTTGTGCGGACGCAGTTAATAAAGGATTTTAATTCAGATTTTAAAGGCTCTTTTCTATCTATCTTTATTCTTTCTTTTGCTATTTTGCCTTCTTTTTTTCTGAATATGGAGGCATCATGATGAAGTAGATCAAGCGTCAGGTATGAAGACTGTTGGAAAATTCTTATTTTTCTTACCTCTTCGTCCGTTACCCTGCTTGCGGTAATATCGCAGATTGCCCCGTTTTTAAAAACAAGCCTAACATTGGCCATATCCTCATAGTCCGATATGCTTGAAGTACTCACAACCTCTATATTTTTTACCTCTGATTTTAAAAGTCCGAGCACGATATCTATGTCATGAATCATGAGGTCCAGGACTACCCCGACGTCTTTTATCCGGGATTTTTTGCCGAAAGTCCCCATTCTCTGACCTTCTATGAAGCGGGGTGACTCAAGGTATTGTTCTATTGCCAGTACTGCTGGATTAAATCTTTCTATGTGGCCTACTTGAAGAATTAGATTATTCTTTTCAGCTATCTTGATCAGCTCATCAGCCTCTTCCAGTGTTTTGGAGATGGGTTTTTCCACTAGAACATGTATTCCAGCTTCAAGAAAGTCCTTAGCAATTTTATAGTGGAGGCTTGTGGGGACGGCTATGCTTACGGCCTGGATCTTATCAAAAAGCTGCCTGTAATCATCGTAATACCAGACCTTATATTTTTTACCTATTTTTCTGGCTTGCTTTTTATCAACGTCACAAACGCCTGCAAGGTTCGTTGATTTTATATGGTCGTAAACCTTTGCATGGTGCGTACCGAGATGCCCAACTCCTACAACGCCGACATTGACTTTTTCCATAGTATATTGTCCTATTATTATCGGCATTATAGCATCTAGATGGGGTGCTAGCAAGCCTTTTCCCCTTATTTTCTGTGCATTGAGAAGGCCATTTTCCCCTATAAATAGGAGCCTTCTTTTTTTGTCAGGAAACCTGTTTACTTAAGGCCCTTCATATGGTAATATATCCGAACTATATATGAAGAATGATATACGTGATTATAGAAGGCTTGTAGAGTTCGTAAAGCCGCATAGCAGGGTGCTATTTTTTGCATGCATATGCATGCTCATATTCAGCGTGCTTAATAGCATTTCCATAGCGGCTGTCATCCCGGCCTTTGATAACATCATAAATGGCCGCGGTATAACAATCCCACCCGATGCCAAGATCCCGCCATTTGCGCTGGACCTTGTTACCAAGGTAAACGCAATAGCGCCGATGAATCTGCTTATAATTTTACTTATCGGTGGCCTAGTCTATTTTTTCTTAAGAAATGCTTTTGATTTTCTGCAGGTTTATCTCATGAACGATGTCAGTCAACGGGTTGTGAGGGACGTAAAAGACGTCATTTACAAAAAGCTTCTTTCACTTTCTATGTATTTTTACAGTAGAAACCCTACTGCAAAGCTTATGTCGCGCATAACCTATGATGCGGCGATCGTAAGGGACGCAATATCAACAGGGCTTTTGGACCTCATACTGAGGCCCCTTGAGATCATAAGCCATTTCATAATGGCAGTTGGCATCGTCATATTCTTTGGGATCCCGGTAAAATTCGTTCTTACAAGCATCGTTCTGTTTCCCTGCATACTGCTTCCGGCCCTTTTTATATCAAAAAGGCTGCGTCACATAATGACAAAAAGCCAGGAAAAGATGGGGGATATAAATACCATTCTTTTTGAAATAATAACAGGCATGCGCATTGTGAAGGCCTTTTCCATGCAGGATTATGAGTATAAGAAGTTCAAGGTGCAGAACCAATATTTCTACAAATTGGCAATGAAGTCTGTTAAAAGAGTTAACGTAATAAGCCCCATAAATGAATTTGTTAGCGCAATATATCTTGTTATCGTGCTTTATTTTGCGGGCAAGCAGATTATAGCAGGTACTATTTCTATGGGAGCGTTTACTGCATTTTTGCTTTCTATACTTCTCATGGTAAAGCCTATAAAAAGGTTAAGCAAGGGTTATGCTGTAATTCAGCAGGCCCTTTCTTCGGCTACACGAATATTTGATACGCTGGATACTGTCGAGCAGATTGAAGAAAAGAAAGATGCTGTTAGTTTGCCCGTTATAAAGAACGCTATAGAAATGAAGGGAATATGGTTCAGGTACGATGACAAAAAGCCTTATGTTCTTGAGGACGTAACGCTGGATGTAAAGAAGGGGGAGATAATAGCGATTGTAGGCCCAAGCGGCGCGGGCAAAACAAGCCTTGCTAACCTCATCCCGCGTTTTTATGA
>JABMRN010000324.1 GCA_013202515.1 Candidatus Omnitrophota bacterium
AACATCTTATTCCTCCTTGTAAATTCTGTCTTACCATATTTCTTTAAGCAAATGAAAGGCTTCGGCATGCTTATATCCGGCCGTTGCCCCCCTCAACACTGCCTGGGCCATGATGGCTTCTTCACTTCTCGGAAAAGGGTGCTTTCCCATCTCCCCTTTATATATCTTCATCGCTTTTATTTTTTTATCCGTATAATCCGTTATATCGCAAAAACTGTTTGGCACGAAAACAGATGATCCAAACTCGGTTTCTGATATGACTTCATACATAGATAGCCGTTTAATAAAAGGGGTTCGAAATGTTTTCGTGCAACTTATGACCGCCTGGGAAGTTATGCGGTGGTCGAAATGAATATCGTTTTGATAAGGTATGAAAATGCTATCCGGTTTTATCTTATTAATCACAGAAGAAAAACGGTCTATAATATCCTTTACCGAAATCGCCTCAAGCATGGCTGTCGGATAATCTAACTTATAAACATTATCAAAACCGTAAAACTTTGCTACCTTTTCTATTTCATTTTGTCGGGTATCAACCTTTCTTGGAGAAAATCCCTGTTTTACGGAAATGTTGGTGACGATAACCCAATAAATTTCTTTTTTTTGTTTTTTCAGCTTTAAGATCGTGCCTCCACAACCAAGAGTCTCGTCATCAGGATGCGGTGCAACAATCATAACTCGTTTCATCATAAATAGTCTCCTATTTCTGGCATAAGTTCGAATTCGTGATCCAGCAATTCTATTAAACCATTGCCTGTTTTTATAATAATCCGCCTGCCTTCAATATTTATGATTTTTCCCGGTCTGAGACTTTTAAGTTCGGGTCTCTCTTGTAATATTCTGGTCTTCCAGATTTTTATATTTTTGCCGACCGTATTGCAATGCGCCCCGACATATGGCCCGGCAAGGGCTCTTACTAAGTTGTAGATTTCTTCGGAGGACATTCTCCAATCGACTTCACCATCTTTTTCTGTTCTTTTTCTCCAATAGTTTGCTTTTGAATGATCTTGAGGTGTTCTGCTAATTGTACCTTTTTCTAATTCCGGCACTTTTTGCTTTAATATGTCTACTGTCGAATCTATTGCTTTTTTATATACAGCTGAAGCATCGTCGTCAAAGGATATTTTAAATTCTTTCTGCGCCCATATGTCACCCGTATCTACCCCCTGGTCCAACCAGAATAACGTTAGCCCGCCTTTCTTTAAACCTTTCGCCAATGCCCAAATAATGGGATGACGTCCCCGGTTGCAAGGCAAAAGCGCGGGATGGCTCCCTATGGTTCCAATGGTCGGAATATCTAATATAGATTTTGGTATTATCTGCGAGAAACCCAGAACAAAAATAATATCGGGCCTGCATTTTTTAACATAGTCTACCTCTCTATCTATATGCGCAAAATAATGTACATTCTTGTTATACTCCCCGGCAACAATGCCAAGGTCAGCATAATCGCTGTTAAACACACAGGCACTTTTTGACGGAGACATAATATCCGTAATTCGTATGCCCATTTCCAGCAAAATCCGCAAACAATTCGCGCTATATTCCACCGCGCCTATAAACAGATATCGTTTCATTTCTTTATCTCAAAAAATGTTTTTTTTATCATGGCCTCTGTTATGGAAATAGTTCTAAGCTTCTCTTTGGTTTTCTCTGAGGCATTACCTTTATCATAAGGGTTCTCGATTTTTTTCAAGGACTGCCTGAATCTCGGTGATAATACTTTTTTAATTGCTTTTATTATAAATTTCTTTTTACACTGTCTTACGTCGATAACATTTGCCGCTTTTATTCTCCCCTTCTGCCTGTCGCCGATATTCACAACTGGTAAACGAAAAAATGGGGCTTCGATTAAACCGCTTGATGAATTCCCTACCATGACCGACGCATTTCTAAGTAAGGATAAATACTTCTGCTGGCCAAGCGAAATACGGAAGGTAGCGGTTTTTGGATTCTTCAGAGTAAAAAGTTTTATTTTCTCGGCTATGGTTCTTACTCCCGTATCAGCGTTATTTGACGTAAGAACCCAGTATATTCCTTTTATGCGCTTAATTGCTTTTAATATCTCATTTATTTGCGGTCCAGACGTGCCGGATTCAAGGGTAACAGAATGATATGTAACAATACCTATTTTTCTGCCATAAGGAATGCCCAACACCCTGCATAACTCTTTGTAATCTAAAAGTTTGAGTTTTGTTATGCTATCGACAGCCGGTGTTCCATAACAAAAAACATATTTAGGGTTTTCCCCCATCTGTATAATTCTCCTTTTATAATCCTGCGTAGAGGAAAAGTGGATATGGCTCATTTTTGTAATCGCATGTC
>JABMRN010000325.1 GCA_013202515.1 Candidatus Omnitrophota bacterium
AAATACCACAATACAACTTGGGGATATGCCATAAATTGTAAATTTGATTCGATTTTCCACGGAAAGGGTGAAAAAATCGCATAACCCATCCCCCTTACGTATGCCTTAAAAAAATCTTTAAAGCCGTAATCCACAGGCGGAACATTGTATGTAGTTTGATAAAAATGCATCGGATATATGAGATACCCGCTGTCATCCTCAATTGCGGCGCTATGCTGGAAGGTTATTAAGTTTCGTAAGGAGTAGTCTAACTTTTCCTTCGCGGGTATCATAAAAGGCGAACGCAATGTAATTATGCCAAGAAAAAGTAGCAACAATAGAACCGCTAGCTTGCCCTTTTTTGTAAGTCGTAGAAATATATGAACTGTTAGCGTAAAAAACGTAACCCCGATAAGAAGAAATGCTATGTGCTGTTTAACCGAAAACACAATAAAATATGACACTATCAACGCAATAAGCCATTTAAGCTTGGGTCTTTTTAACATGTTAATCATCGAGAATATATACGCTGATATACCCAAAAAAGTTGTTGTATCTGTTCCGATCATAACCGACCAGAGCGCCACAGAAGGGAAAAAAGCGAACATAAGAGAGGCTATTTTCGCGACCCGCGAGCAGAATATTTCCTTGGCCAAATAGAAGATAAGCAAAAAAGTTACAATATTGAGGATAACGTTAATAAGGCGGGCTGCCTGTATCTGGTAACCGAATACATAGTAAAACAGGGCAAGAAGGTAGGTATATCCGTTATACCCGTATTTTTTTTGTGTCATATCGTAATCGACAAAGTATGCACTAAACGGTTTTTCAGCATTTTTCACACCCTTAATGTTGCATACTTTAATGAGGGCTTTTTTGCTATAAAGTCCTTCATCTTGCGATAGATTACTGCCGCGCGCGGAAAAAACAAAAAGCGAAAGAAGAAATCGTGAAAAAAATATCAATATCACCAAGGTCATAAGAAATCTTTTGTTCGCCGGGCTTTCCTTGCTTTTTTTGGCAATGAGGTAAACGGCCAGTCCGACCAAAAACACAAAAAAGTAAAGTGCGCTTAGTTTAAAGGATAAATAAAGTAATATGCATCCCGCGATAATCGCCGAAGATATAATAATTTTATTTGTTTTTTTCATAATACATCCGTAAATATTTTAACGAACCGCAAAATAGCGCCATGTCCGTTGCCAGAACGACAAAAGCGATTCCAAAAAAATAGCGCGGATCAAGCAGGAATTTCACCTTAAAATCCTTTGTTTTTTTGATAAACATATGGCCGAGCCGCAAAACCCACACTGCCAAAATACCCCACAGAAAAAGGGGGTTTAACAAAATACCCATGGAAAAGAAGAAAATTAGCGCAGCATACGTCCTAAAAACAGAGTGGTGCCAATCTCTTGCTCTTCCCGCTAAAATGTCATGCGCTGAAAATTCGCTGAACCTTTTAAATATTCCCTTCAGGCTTCCCGGTATCTGCCAGTAAACTATCGCTTTATCCGTATATGAGATTTTCGCGCCTGATTTCTCAACCTTATCCATAAAAATCTTATCTTCCGCGGCCCGGAAGGACGGAAAACCCTTTATATTGTCACATATGCATTTTTTAAAAATGCTCGAGGCAATGAAGTTTGTTCTGAAGGCCAACCCGCGTATTTTCTCCCTCGGCGGAATATAGCCCATGAGGCTGCATTCTTTTATAAATGAATCGAGAATCGGCTCATAGGCGCCGTATACCACATCGATAGCGTTATCTTTCGCCATGGGGCGAGTAAGTTCTTCAAGCCATTTTTTATCAAGCAAAATTCCTCCGTCAGTAAACGCGATGAAATCATGCATGCTTTCCGCGACTCCTGCGTTTCTGGCTTCCCCCGGATACGCCTTTTTCATCTCGATAAGCCTCATTTCGACTAAAAATTTATCGATATTTTTCCGGATGATCGATTTAGTTCCATCACTGGAACCTCCATCTACAAATATCACCTCATCCGGCAAAACCGTCTGGGCGCAGATGGAGTCTATAAGGCCCCGAATGCTTTTTTCTTCGTTTTTCAGCGGTATTACAAGTGAAATCTCTTTCATGGCTATCTAGCCCTCAAAAATGACTTTAGTAGCGC
>JABMRN010000326.1 GCA_013202515.1 Candidatus Omnitrophota bacterium
ATGCAATCCTGTGTCGCTGGCAGGCGTAAACGAATACGGGATAATGGCTGTCGATGCTGATGGCAAAATCATGAATTTTGTCGAGAAACCAGAAAGCCAAGAGGATGTAAAAAATTTGACAGTTAACATAGATAATAAAGACGTTTTTCTGGCTTCGATGGGGATATATTTATTTGAAAAAGAGGCCTTGATTGAAGCCCTTAAGGCATCCAGAAAGGTTGATTTTGGAAAAGAAATAATACCAGGGACCTATAGAAATAAGTTAACGTATGCGTTTATTTATAAAGGCTACTGGAAAGACATAGGTACGCTTAAATCGTTTCACGAAGCCAATTTGATGCTTACTGATCCCTTGCCGCGTCTGGATATATTTGATGAACATTGGCCCTTTTTTACCAGATCAAGAAACTTGCCGCCTTCAAAGATAACGGAGAGCCGTATAACAAGTTCCATGGTGTCTGATGGATGCATAATCGATAGGGCCCATATCCAGCATTCGGTGATAGGCATAAGAGGCAGAATTGAACGGGATTCTAAGGTAGAAGATTCTGTCATTCTTGGATGCGATTTTTACGAATCCTTGGATATTATAAAACAAAATGAAAAAAACGGCATTCCCTCTATGGGTATAGGAAAAAATTCCCATATAAAGAACGCCATAGTTGACAAAAACGCTAGAATAGGAAATAACGTAAAGATAATTAACAAAAAAGGTCTAAAAGAATACGAGGACAAAAATATTATTATAAGGGACGGGGTTATAGTTGTTGGAAAGAACGCATTGATAGAGGATGGGACGGTAATATAACAAGGTATGGCAAGGTCTAAAATAAAACAGAAAGAGAAATTCCTGCGTAAGAAAATCGGTATGGCGATACGTGATTACGGTATGATTCAAAAGGGTGATAGAATCTGCGTAGCCGTCTCGGGCGGAAAAGACAGCCTTACATTATTGAAGATATTATCCTCAAAAACACTCAAGCTTGCCTTAGGTTTCACCCTTAGGGCTGTTCATATTGTTACTGACTACAGATGTAGTTCTTGCACGCATACAGATGTCTTGAAAAAACTTTTTGAGGAATGGGGCGTTGAGTATCATTTCGGCAAAGCCACTGTGTTAAAGAACAGTCGGAGTGATAAAGTTAGCTGTTTCTGGTGCTCATGGAATAAGAGAAAGGCTATATTTGAGATTGCTGAGAAGTTTAATTGCAACAAGGTTGCATTTGGTCATCACAAAGACGATATAATAGAAACGGTTTTATTAAATTTGCTGTTTAACGGTGAGATTTCAACAATGAATGCTGGTCAGGAAATGTTTAAAGGCAAGTTTACGATTATAAGGCCGCTATGTTATACAGAGGAAAAAGAAACCGCTAGTTATGCCAAAGAGGCAGGATTTTCTAACAAAATTTGTAGGTGCCCCAATGCCGAAACATCCAAACGTAAATTCATAAAAGATTTTATAAAAGAAGCTACGAAAATCAGTTCGGGAATAAAAAGTAATCTTTTCCATGCGCCATCAAGAATAAGAGAAGATTATCTTGGGCGGACGGCGAAGGACTTAAGAAGAGAAAATGAAAGAGTTTAAATATATCTATGGACCTGTGTATTCGTGGAGGCTCGGAAGATCTCTCGGCGTGGATGTTCTTTCACGAAGTGATAAGGCATGTACATTTGATTGTACCTATTGCCAGCTGGGAAGAACTAGAATCTATACAACTAAAAGAAAAATATTTGTTCCAACCAAGGAAATTATCAAAGAAATAAAGGCACTTCCCAAAGTTAATATCGATTATATAACGTTTTCTGGACGAGGGGAGCCTACCCTTGCAAAGAATTTGGGTGAAGTAATCCGGAAAATTAAAAAAATACGTAGTGAAAAGATTGCAGTATTGACAAATTCTTCGCTTATGCCAGATGATCAGGTAAAAAAAGAGCTTAAGCTAGCGGATGAGGTAATATGTAAACTCGATGGTTCATCTCTAGCTACATTTACCCTTGTGAGCAAACCCGATTCTGGTATAAGGTTCGAAAGTGTCAAGGAAGGTATAATAAAATTTCGTAGCATATTTAAAGGGAAGCTATCCCTTCAGCTAATGTTTGTAAAGGAAAACAAAGATGAAGCTCAGGCCATGGCCAAGATTGCGTCTGAAGTAAAGGTAGACGAAATCCAGATTAATACTCCTACCAGGTCTCAAGAGGTAGAGGCGCTTAGCGAATCCGAAATCCAGAAGATCAAATCCTACTTTTCTAGGTTTAATGTGATTTCTGTATATGATAAACCACGTAAAAGCATTAAGCCTATAAGCGGGGAAGGCACCTTGAGGAGGGGCAGAGGAGATGTTTAAAAAGATAGCCCTTGTCCTTGTACTTTGCTCAGTGCTGACATTTCCAGCGCTTTGCGATAATGGGAATAAGGATGAAGTGCTTGTTCCGATAAAAGTCCAAGTGAGAGAACTTAACGGGACAGCGAAAGTGAAAAGGGCCCAATCACGCGAATGGACACCGCTAGCGCTAAATATGGCATTAAATGAGAATGATGTTATCAGATCAGTAGCAAAATCACAAGTTACACTTGTTCTTGAGTCTAAAAGAGAGAGTTCCATTATTGATGTTTACGGCAACTCAGAGGTTGCTTTCCTTAGGCTGGAGAGGGCTAAGTTAACGGGCGAAGAAAGGATTGCTTTAAGCGTTTCGTTCGGAAGAATATATATAAGGTCAGCTAAATTAGAGGGTCAATCCACATTTAAAGTAGTTACCCCCACATCTGTGGTCAGCGTTAAAGGTGAAGCTAAATTCGAAGTCGGTGTCTCAGCCTTAGACTAAGACTGCATTTCCCAGTAAATCCTGCCCAACGCAAGCCTACGCAAGTTTTAGCTATTAGAAAGGTAGAATATTTGACTTTTGATTGATATTAATATATACTTATTAAGAAAATGTCAAAAGTAAGTTTCTAACAAACTGGATTATTGTTTCTTCTAACATTAGGGATGTAAAAAGTGAGAATGGCATGTTGACATTTACCAAGACGCCTGAAACAGATAAAGAAGTTAAAAACATGGTTATATATACTTTACTGAAAAATAGGGGCAAGATGTCCCGTTCTGATATAGCCAACATTACCAAAATCAATATGGTATCAATATCTAATTATGTTAAAAGCTTTATCAAGAAAGGGCTAATATCTGAGAAACAGACCGGGGAATCAAGCGGCGGCAGACCGCCTATCCTGGTGGATTTGAACAAAGATAATGTTTATGCTATTGGCATGCACCTAACCGATTCTTCTGTAATTGGGGTGCTGGTTAATAGCACTGTGGGAGTAGTTAATAAACTCAGCAAGGATCCTGCATCCGGTGAATTAGCAGAGGTTGTTTCAGAAGCAGTTGATTCCTTAAAAAGCGGCATAGATAGCAGCCTTCTTAAAGGCGTAGCGATTGTTTCGTCATTAAGCGGGAACGTTGATAGTGTATCTTTGGAAACAAAAATAGAGGAAAAGCTTTCCCCGAGAACAGGGGAGGCCAAACTATATATGGCGCCTGTCTCTCTAGCGTGTGCATATGCAGAGATTTCCCGGGAAAGCAATTTTCCCTCTGATAAAATCATATATTCTTTTAGGGATGTCGGGGAATGTGTTTTATGGGAAAATTTTGGTTTTTATAATTGGCAAGACCATGACCAAGACGAAGAGGGTCTTTCATATCTCAAACCTTGGGATGACATTATGGGAATACGTCAACGGGCAAAGCTGATAATAGAAAAGGGAGTAGGTACGGAGATTTTACATCTCGCTGGAGGAGAGCTAAAAGATATTAGAGAAATCGACGTTATAAATGCAGCCAATAAGAACGATGATGTTGCCATCGAAATTTTGGAATTTGTAGGCATGAGCCTTGGGGTAAGGCTGGCTTTTTTGGTAAATGTTTTTAAACCCAAAAAACTGATTTTGGGAGGTGGCGTGGAAAAGGCGGGTAGATTTTTCATTGACCCGCTCAGAAACAGCATTGAGAAGCTTTCAATGCAGGCAGCTTTCAAAAAGCTTGAGGTGAAATCTGCTTCCTTGGGCGAAGAGGCAGCTGCAGTCGGATCCGCCGCTTTGGTTATAAGAGAGATATTTATGGAGGGATAAATGGTAAAAGAAAGAAAATGTAGAATGTGTGGAAGACCTTTTATACCGAACAAATATCGTCCTAATCAGGATGTATGTTCGAGTATCGAGTGTCAATATCAGCGGCAGTTGAACAACATGAAGAAGTGGCGAAACAAGAACCCAAATTATTTTAGGTATAAAGAAGCGGGAAACAAGTCTTGGAAGGAAACGTGTAGGGAGCGGTCTTTGGAATGGCGCAAAAGACATCAGGAATACCTGAAATTATACAGGGAGGCCCACAAGGAAAGGCACAGGCAGTACATGAGGGAGTACATGAAGAAGTATAGAATACAAAAAGAAGAACAGCAAAAAGAGAAGAAAACCGATAATAAAGAAATATCATGAAAATCTTTTCATATTACACTAAGGGATTCCTAGTTATTGCCGTATCGCTTTCTGTCTTTCTTAATCCTTTTTATTCATATTCTCAAGGTATGGAGCAGAAGGCCGAGGGCTATTCTCACCAGGTTAAAACGATTGCGAATAATATTGTTTTGTCGCACTTCCTTTTTGAAGAGGCAGTGGGATTTTATAAAAAAAGAGACTACGTAAATGCGAAACTCAAACTCGAAGAAGCCCTTGCAAGAGATTTCCAAAACAAAAAGGCCAAAAAATTTCTAAAAAAAGTAAATAGAGCTGCGAAAAAAGAAGAGAAGAAAAGAAAAAGAAAAGAGTTAAAACTTGAAAACAGGGCGCTTGGTGTTTTCA
>JABMRN010000327.1 GCA_013202515.1 Candidatus Omnitrophota bacterium
CTAATTTTAACGGCTTGATTGAAGAAACGAATCTAACAAAGGGCAAAGTAAAGGTAAGTATATCGATATTCGGCCGTGCAACACCGGTTGAATTGGAAACGTGGCAGGTTGAAAAGGTTTAAAGAATGGCAAAGAAGGTAAAAGCAATTATAAAACTTTATTGTCCCGCTGGAACAGCAAATCCTGCGCCCCCCGTAGGTCCGGCACTTGGTCAGCACGGGCTTAACATTATGCAGTTTTGTAAATCATTTAATGAAAAGACAAAAGGGCGGGATGGGTTGACGCTTCCGGTTGTTATAACCGCGTATGAAGACAGGACATTTACCTTTATAATTAAGACTCCACCTTCAAGTATACTTTTAAAACGGGCTTGCGGTATCGCAAAAGCAAGCGGCGTACCGAACAAGGAAAAGGCAGGCGAGGTTACAAAAGCGCAGGTAAAAGAAATAGCCAATGTGAAAATGAAGGACCTGAACGCAACCACCATTGAGGCCGCAATGAAAATCGTGGAAGGGACCGCCCGAAGCATGGGAATTGATGTTGTTGAGAAGAAAACGGAGAAGACGCCTCCTGAAGATTCTTCTGGAGAAGAGCCAAAGGCAAAAGAAAAGGCGCCTGAACCAAAAAAGGAAGAGAATCAAAATGGTTAAGATCTCTAAACGCAAGAAGTCAAACGATTCTCTGCTAGAGAAAGACAAGAGATACTCTCTTAAAGAAGCTGTATCATTGATTAAGAATGCTTCTAAGACAAAGTTTGACGAGAGCGTAGATATCTCTATGAAGCTTAACGTAAAACCGAAGGAGGTAACCCAACCCATAAGGGGGACGGTTGCGCTTCCTCATGGAACGGGCAAAAAGACACGGGTTTGCTGCTTGTGCAAGGGTGAAGATGAGAGCAAAGCAAAGGCTGCCGGTGCAGAATATGTCGGTGCCGATGAATTGATAACAAAGATTACGGGTGGCTGGACAGATTTTGATGTCGTAGTTACTACTCCTGAGATGATGAAAGACATAGCCAGGCTTGGCAAGATTCTTGGTCCCAAAGGCCTTATGCCAAACCCAAAGTCAGGAACGGTAACTAAGGACATAGATGCAGCAATAAAAGAAATAAAGCGCGGAAAAATAGAATATAAGATGGATAAACAGTCAGGGATACACGCATCAATAGCAAGGCTTTCGTTTGATGAAACGGCGATCATTGAGAATGCACGCGAGTTTCTGCATGCAGTGATAACGACAAGCCCAGCCCTAGCTAAGCCCCAGACTGTCGGAAGCATTGCAATTTCAAAAACAATGGGACCGGGCGTTAAGCTTGAGATAAGCGAATTTAAGAGGTAGGATAGAAGGCTAATATGAGTACACACGAAAAATATTCACGGCTCTCTAAGGAGCTGATGTCAAAAGAACTATCTGACAGATTCAAGAAATTTCCAAATTTCATGGTTAGTAACTATTTTGGCTTGTCATCTATTGAGATGGATGAGTTGAGACGTGAATTAAACAAGAGTTCTTCTAGCTACTGTGTAATAAAAAATTCTATTGCATCGAGGACTCTCTCAAGTTTGAAATTAAGCAGTGTTGAGCCATTGATAGAGGGCGGCGTAGGTATAGTTTTTATTGGTGGCGACATAATCGAAGCGTCAAAGTCCGTGGTAGGTTTTTCGAAGAAGCACCGACCGTTTAAGCTAAAGGGTGGATATATAGATGGGCAGATTTGTGATACTGAAAAATTAATGAAACTTGCAGCACTTCCGTCTAGAGAGGTATTGCTTACGATGTTAGTAATGACTATGGCTGCACCCATATCAGGTTTCGCCACAGTTTTAAGCGGGATAGTAAGAAAATTTGTATACGCTGTTAATGCGATAAAAAGTAAAAAAGAAAAAGAAGATAAGAAAGGATAAGGAGGATTAAAATGACAGAAGAACAGAAACAGGACCCAAAAGCTCAGCAACAGGCGGAAGTTAAGGTCCCAGAGCAAAAAGCGCCTGAAGCTAGCGCCGAAAAAAAAGCAGAGGCAAAGGCTCCTGCAAAAAAGGAGAAAAAGGTCGAACTGACTAAGGGTATGCAGACAGTCGTTGATGTTGTCGAGAAGTTGACTGTCATGGAATTAGCTGATCTGGTTAAAGCCCTTGAGGACAAGTTTGGAGTAAGTGCACAGGCACCGGCTGCTGTAGTTGTCGGCGGCGCAACCGCAGGTGGCGGAGCTGGCGCAGGAGCCGAAGAGGAAAAAACGTCCTTTACGATTGTCCTTGCAGAGATAGGCTCAAACAAGATTGGCGTTATCAAGGAAATCCGTTCAATTACCACACTTGGCTTAAAAGAGGCAAAGGATCTCGTTGAGTCTGCACCCAAGTCAGTGAAAGAAGGCGCCACGAAGGAAGAGGCTGCTAAGATTAAAGCGCAACTTGAAAAAGCCGGTGCAAAAGTAGAACTTAAGTAACAACAATCTACTTAAAGGAAAAAGCTCATGATGAAGAGGCAAAACTACGCCAAGATCAAGGAATGCTACAGACTTCCTAATCTTGTTGACATTCAGCTTGAATCCTATGAAAAATTCCTTCAGCTTCATGTACCCAAGAATAAGAGGCTGGATAATGGCCTGGAATCACTTTTTAGAGAAGTGTTTCCAATAGAATCAACAACTGGTGACTACAAGCTTGAATACATCAGCTATTCGGTTGGTAAGCCAAAGTACGACACCTGGGAATGTCTGAAACGGGATGCAAGCTTTGGAGGTTCTCTTAGGGTTAAACTAAGATTGCGTACCCCTAAGGCGATAAAGGAGCAGGAAGTTTACATGGGTGACCTACCTTTCATGACTGATACTGGAACATTTATCGTTAATGGTGACGAAAGGGTAGTGGTAAGCCAACTGCACAGATCTCCCGGAATCTCATTTGAGGAAAGCGTGCATCCGAGTGGAAAAAAAGTGGTCTCTGCCAGGATCATTCCTTATAGAGGTGCGTGGATAGAGTTTGTATTCGATATTAACGATATCATTCACGTCATGATCGACAGAAAAAAGAAATTCATAGCAACCCTATTTATGCGCTTGTTTGGGTTTTCGAAAGATGAAGATATCGTAAAGGGCTTTAGCGGCATAGAGAAAGTGCCATTTCATCAAAGCGCAAAGCTCGAAGGCTTTGTAGGCAGCACGGTCGCAGAGGAATTGATAGACAAAGAGACTAATTCTATTCTTGCTCAGGCTGGAGAGCCGATTACAAAAGAGCTTGCCAAAAGAATATGGTCAGCTGGCATAAGAGAGATGAAGATCCTTAGAAAGGTAGTTCCGGAGATTCTGCACACACTTGAGAAGGATCATTCAAAGTCTAAAGACGAGGCAATGTTAGAGATTTATAGGAAGTTGAGACCAAGCGATCCTCCGACCATTGAAAGCGCAACAGCCTTATTGCATAGAATGTTTTTTGATCCCAAGAGATATGACCTAGGTAGAGTTGGAAGATTCATGCTCAATAGAAAGCTTGGCATGAAAAGCGACCTTGATAATAGGATTTTAGATAAAGACACTTTGCTCGAGGTCATTAAGGCATTAATAGATCTCAAAAATGGGGAAAGGTCAGTTGATGATATTGATCATTTAGGAAATAGGCGCGTTAGATCTGTTGGCGAGCTTCTTTTGAATCAGATGCGTATCGGCATGGCCCGCATAGAAAAGACAATAAGAGAGAGAATGAACATATACGAAATGGAAAACATAATGCCGCATAACCTCATAAATGCAAAGCTTATCTCAAGCATTGTTAAGGATTTCTTCGGAAGGGGTCAGCTATCACAGTTTATGGACCAGACAAATCCTCTTTCAGAACTCACGCACAAAAGAAGATTAAGCGCGCTGGGTCCGGGCGGATTAAATAGAGAGAGGGCAGGCTTTGAGGTACGCGACGTACACTATTCGCATTATGGTCGAATGTGCCCTATTGAAACACCAGAAGGCCCTAATATAGGACTAATTGCATCTCTAAGCACATACGCAAAGGTTAACGAGTTTGGTTTTCTCGAAACCCCATACAGAAAAGTCAGTAATGGCAAGGTTACTAATTCCATCGACTATTTGTCTGCAGACGTGGAAGATAATTACATCATTGCTCAGGCAAACGCGGAGCTTGATTCAGGAGGACGCTTTGTCGAAGACAGGATATTCTGCAGGTATAAAAATGATTTCATAAAGGTGGAAAGGAAAAATGTCCAATATATGGATGTTTCTCCGAGGCAGCTAGTTAGTATAGCAGCAAGCCTAATTCCATTTCTTGAACACGATGACGCAAACAGGGCGCTCATGGGTTCGAATATGCAAAGACAGGCTGTTCCACTTCTTCAGACAGAAGCACCCTTAATTGGCACAGGCATGGAATATAGGGCAGCGAAAGATTCGGGTACTGTAATAATATCTGAGGAAGATGGTCGCGTTTCCTATGTAGACGCTGACGAAATCGTCGTAGGACCTAAAAAGTACCGCCTCAGAAAATTCGAGAGATCTAATGCAAATACATGCGTCAATCAGAGGCCTATGGTTAGGCTGGGACAGCACGTGAAGGAAGGCGAGATCATTGCTGACGGTGCAGGAACTGAAGGAGGAGATCTCGCATTGGGCAGAAACGTCCTAGTAGCATTTATGCCGTGGCGAGGGTACAACTTTGAGGATGCAATTCTCATAAGCGAAAGAGTTCTTAAGGAAGATTTATATACCTCAGTTCACATAGAAGAGTTTGAGATAGAGGCGCGGGATACGCGTTTAGGCAATGAGGAAATCACAAGAGATATCCCAAATGTCGGCGAAGATAGTCTTAAAAGCCTTGACAAAGAAGGCATTGTACATATCGGTGCAGAAGTCAAGTCTGGCGACATACTTGTTGGAAAGGTTTCACCTAAATCTGAAACAGAGCTCTCTCCCGAAGAGAAGCTATTGCGTGCTATTTTTGGTGAGAAGGCAGGAGATGTGCGAGATGCCTCTCTAGCTGTTCCTCCAGGCATCGAGGGTATAGTCGTTGATGTCATGGTATTCTCGAGAAAAGAATCTCGTTCAAAAACAAGGGAAGAGCGTCAGAAAGAAGGCAAAGAGATACAAAGAATAGAGAAGCATTACGACGCTCAGATAGGAAAGCTTGTTCAAGACAAAGCGAAAAAGCTGCACAGGCTTTTGGTTGGCAAAAAATTAAGCGCAAGTCTTTTGGATGATGAAACCGGAAAGGTTCTTATTGGATATGGACGAACAATTAAAGAAACAGATTTAAAAAAGATAGAGAGCGCAGATTTAGAAAATCTAAAAATTGCTAACAATCCGACTCTCGAGAATGAGGTTAGGCGAATAACTCTTCTTCTAAATGGTCAGATAGAGGAATTAAGCTACGAGAAAGAACGTGAGATAGACAAGGTAAAAAGAGGCGACGAATTACCGCCCGGAGTTCTTAAGAAGGTAAAGGTCTATGTTGCAAGCAAAAAAAGGCTATCAGTTGGAGATAAGATGGCTGGAAGGCACGGCAATAAGGGGGTAGTAGCAAAAATTTTACCGGAAGAGGATATGCCGTTTCTTGCTGATGGATCGCCTGTTGAAATTGTTCTTAATCCGCTAGGCGTACCAAGCAGAATGAACGTTGGTCAGATACTTGAAACACATCTTGGGTGGGCAGCAAAGATATGTGGATTTAAAGTAGCGAGTCCGGTTTTTGACGGTGCTAGCGAGATTGAGATCAAGAAGGCGATGAAAAAAGCCGATTTGCCTGAAGACGGTAAGGTTACAGCTTTTGATGGATATACTGGAAAGCCATTTGATCAAAAAGTTGCCGTGGGTTACATCTATATGATGAAGCTAGCGCACCTTGTTGATGATAAAATCCATGCTAGGGCGATTGGTCCATATTCCTTGGTTACGCAGCAGCCTCTGGGAGGCAAGGCTCAATTCGGAGGGCAGCGTTTCGGGGAAATGGAAGTCTGGGCGCTTGAGGCTTACGGGGCAGCTTATACGTTGCAAGAGCTTTTAACTGTAAAGAGCGATGATATTGTTGGACGTACAAAAATATACGAGTCAATAGTTAAAGGAGAGGCTGGTTTTCAGCCGGGCACTCCTGAGTCATTCAATGTTTTGGTAAAGGAATTACAAAGTCTGGGTATAGAGGTAGACTTGATAAAAAAAGAGAAGTTATAAGCAGTCTTAATATAGAGGTATCAATAATATGATAGACTCACCGACAAAATTTGATTCAGTGCGCGTTGGGTTGGCATCCAGCCGAACAATAAAGGCATGGTCACGCGGAGAAGTTAAAAAACCCGAAACGATAAATTACCGCACGCTAAAGCCTGAAAAAGACGGCCTTTTCTGTGAAAAGATATTCGGTCCCACTAGGGATTACGAGTGTAATTGCGGAAAGTACAAACGCATCAAGCACAAAGGTATCACGTGCGACAGATGTGGAGTCGAGGTAACGCGTTCTAGTGTCAGGCGTGAGAGAATGGGCCACATTGAACTTGCAGTGCCGGTGTCTCACGTATGGTTTTTTAAGGCAGTGCCTTCACGTATTGCAAACCTGCTTGAGATAAACGTGCGTGACCTGGAAAAGGTGCTGTATTATGAAGAGTGCATAATTACAGATTCTGGGAAAACGCCTCTCAAGAAAAAAGAGCTTCTTAATGAAGACAAGTATACTGAATTTAGAAAGAAATACGGCGCTACATCATTTACTGCAAAAATGGGAGCCGATGCCATTAGAGACCTTCTTAAGGAACTTAATCTCGATAAAATGACAACGGATCTTAAGAAAGCGGTTCGAGAATCTAAGCCAGGGCATGCCCAGACCCGCAGTCTAAAGATTTTAAAAATTGTTGAGAGCTTTAATAAATCTTCAAATAAGCCCGAAAATATGATAATGGATATTGTGCCCGTCATACCTCCTGATCTACGGCCATTGGTACCATTAGATGGAGGAAGGTTTGCAACAAGCGATCTTAACGATTTATACAGACGTGTCATAAACCGAAACAACAGATTGAAAAAACTACTCGAGCTCAATGCCCCGGACGTTATTATTCGTAATGAAAAGAGAATGCTGCAGGAAGCGGTTGATGCTCTCTTTGATAACGGTCGTCACGGAAGACCCGTTTTAGGTCCAGGCAATAGGCCCCTAAAGTCATTAAGCGACATGTTAAAAGGCAAGCAGGGCAGGTTCAGACAGAATCTTCTCGGAAAAAGGGTAGATTACTCGGGCAGAAGCGTTATAGTGATAGGGCCTGAGCTATATCTTCACGAATGTGGCCTTCCTAAAAAGATGGCGCTAGAGCTTTTTGAGCCGTTTATCATCAGAAAACTAAAAGACAAAGGGTATGCCCATACTATAAAAAGTGCAAAAAAAATGGTAGAAAAAACAAAGGTTGAAGTTTGGGATATACTGGACGAAGTCATAAAAGATCATCCCGTTCTTTTAAATAGGGCCCCAACACTTCACAGGTTAGGCATACAGGCATTTCAGCCAAAGCTGATCGAAGGAAATGCTATAAAAATACATCCACTTGTTTGTGCAGCATTTAACGCTGATTTCGACGGTGACCAAATGGCAGTGCATGTTCCCCTTTCGATCGAAGCACAGATTGAGTGCAGGGTGCTTATGCTTTCTTCAAACAATATTTTTTCACCTGCGAACGGCCGGCCAGTTGCTGTACCATCTCAGGATATCGTCTTAGGATGTTACTATATGACGATGGAGAAAAAAGGAGTCTGCGGCGAAGGGCGAATATTTTCAGATAAGGATGAGGTTAACGTTGCATTCATGGATGATGAAATAGACCTGCACGCGAAAATAAAAGTCCGCATCGGAAACGAAATAATAGAGACAACCGTTGGACGTGTAAGATTTAACGAGCTTCTACCAGAAGGCGTACCTTTCGTAAATGAGCCGATGGATAAAGC
>JABMRN010000328.1 GCA_013202515.1 Candidatus Omnitrophota bacterium
AAGAATTTAAATAAATTTTCGAATATAGTCATTTCAGAATGTGAAAGTTTATATTTGTTACGCGCATTGTAGTTAACTCTGGCAGTTTTTAAAGAGCACATATCAAAAAGAAGTATACCGCTAACCTTTCTAGGAGCTGCTATTATTTCATTTCGTTTTTCATAATACCGAGCCATATCCAGTTCAATATCTTTGGCTTTAAAATCTAACCAGGCCGACAATGAAACATCTGGGATTCCTTTTGGAGAAAAGCTCCCACGCGGTTGATCTGCAAACAATTCATCTAACGCCCAACCTATACCTGGAGATTGATTAACTATACTACATGGAGTATAAAAAGAAATAGCTAAAATATTTTGCGCGTCTTCACCCAATTGCCCCATACCAGGATTTAAGTTTGGTGCAATTTTGTCATATATTTTGTCATAAAACTTTAGGCAATGTAAATATAGTTCAGAAACTTCATTAGGAGAAGGGTCCTTATAATCCGAAAGGGAACAAGCAGATTTTTCTTGTACTTTCTGAGCATCCATAAATCTATCCCAGGCTTTTCTATTTGTATCGCTATCCGTCATTATTGTGCACTCAATATAATAAGATTTCCCTTCTAATTTACATTTTATATCTACATTTTTTCCATTTGATAAAGGATAATCGAATTCGGCTTTAATGTTTTTCTTAATAAGGTTTGACTTAATAAATATCTCAAATAATCCACTAACCCAGTACCGGTCCTCCTTGGCATTGGTTTTCAAAAATGCTGTTATCTCAGATTCGTTTGTTCTTGTCGAGTGTTCAACAACAAGTTTTAAATCGTTTTCAAAAGTTCGGATTTCAGCAATTGGGCTATTTGCAAGAAAAAGAAAAAGTGGAGGCCAGTATCCATGCTTTAGATCTTTTGCTTGATTGTCTTCTATCCATGTTGCAACTGTTTCTAACCGCTGTGTTGGAAAGGCTTTTTTTATATAACTGCTGGATCCTAGTGCATCTAAGTTCTCTCGTGACGCTTTTAGCAAATCAAAATAATATTCTTTAGCATTAAATTTTTCAATTTTCATTGTAGGATATGCTATTCTTGATAATTTCTTGTAAATATATCAGAATGTGGGCTTGCCCCACTTTTTATATGTCGAATTTGCATCTCTTTAATTGGTCCCCATCCATTTATATCACCCAGAGATGAATTTGAAAATATAGAGCAAATCTTATAACTTGTAATGACCCAAATGGAAGAAAAAATATCCTGGAACGGACGAAGCTTATCGATAAGCATATCTCTTCGTAAATCCGTTGCTTCAAAGTTGATATAAACTAATAAGTTAAGATTTTTTGCATCTGGGTAGTGCTTTTTAACTTTATTTTTTATTATTTCAAAAACCCAATCGTATCCTTTTTCATTGCCAAGTTCTGGTTGCATATCCCGAAAGAAAAATGGACGGTCCTTTGCATCTTTAAATTCGCACCCTCTTGTACGATTTCCTTTCATAGTCTCAGTGATCTGAAAATTGTATATTTTGTTATCTATGTTTGCACGAAAATCAACTGAGTCACGTTCACTTTCTATGGGTTCTATGGTGCATGGTTTAATAAATTGATTATAACCCAAGCCGAACACAGCGGCGCACCAATTCTCTAGTAATTTTTGATGTCTAGAGTCATTGAAAAGGATATGAGCAGGAACACTATTCATGTCCTTTTCAGTTTGTAACAAAAGATCATGTGGATTAACGAACATATTTAGTCCAATCATACATATCTAGCTCTTTGGTGGCTTGGGGAATACCCCAGAAAGGGCATTTTTTATCATAGTCTTTACTTCTTCACTAAAGTCCGTAGAAAGGATCCACTCCATTGGGCAGTTGCATACTTAGAATAGGAAGCGATACAACCCTCTACCGTATAAGCTTGGATATGAGGCTCTCTCCCTTGAACAATAGTATGTCACCTGGTTTCATATAAGGACGTTAATCCATTTTAAGTGCGGTTAGAACTGTTAAAACATCATCAAGTGGATAGTTGATCATCAACTTATTATTCCAACCTTTATCTTGCTTAAATATTTCCTTATTTCGAAGGTAAGTTTGAAGAAAAGGGAAAAAGTCATTCAAGGCTAGTAGCGCATGGAAATAGCCAATAAAATGCTGAAGAGCCCTTTTGAGCTTGAAAGTCAGAGGAGCTTTTTTATCTAGCCGTATATTTTTTATAAGCTCGCTGATATCCGGTTTTGTTAATCTTTTTTCTAAATTGTGCGAAAATAAATTACGAATTCTGTTTATTTGCCTTAATTTCTTTACAACATTAGTATTATCAGGTGGATATCCAAGTTTTAAGGCTTCAAAAAAATCGATTTTAACTGAAAATGATTTCTTTAAAATTCTATCTGGGCATGGCAGTATTTTTAAAAAAAAACGGTCAATGCAATTTTCTAAATATAAATGTGTCTTAAGAATAATTATTACTGGATCATTGCTGTTTAGAATGTGCTTTTTATAAAAGCGATCCATTTCCCGTTTTAATTGTAGTGTTTTTTTCTTTGCTGTTTTTTTTAGATGTTCTGTTTGATTTTTCATTTTTTTAGAAAATATATTACCTTCTCCCTACCAAAGTATCCAAACTGATCCCAAGCGCATCAGCGATTTTGATCATGGTCTGAATCGTTGGTTGTTTAGCCGCACCCTGCTCAATCTTGGTTATGGCATTATAAGATAAGCCGGCCTTCTCAGCTAATTTTTGCTGGGACCAACCGGCTTTTTTTCTGAAGTCCTTTACCCTTTTAGATAGCATATTAACCTTGATTATATACTACATATGTAGTAGTATGTATTTAATGGTGCATTTGGGTGTTTATTCTATTATTATTGTAACTCTATAAATCCATTTAATCAAGGAAAAGCTATGTACCCGAACTCTAACTGGCGGCAGGATCACTTAATGGCAGGAGTGGTGTTAGTGGTCCTATCATTAATCGTATTTATCATTACTTATTTCCTTTAATGCCCAACATTCCTCATTAAATTCTCCATAAACTCCTGAAGAACCCTTATCGACTCCTTAGATTTATCCATCGTATAAAGACATTCACCTACTATTACCCTTACTTGTTCATTCTTGATGAGAGAACCTCTATCTCTTAGCCTATCTTCAATACCATTTAGATAATCAAGACTGTCCAAAGAGGCATCCTTTAATAACTGGGCTGCAGCAGGAGTGGTAGATTCTTGCGCTCCTTGCAAAGTGTATAGCCCCAGAACCTCTCTGATAGTAAACATTCCAAGCTCTATATTGTTCTTAATTAGACTAAAAAGTGCTTGCTCTTGTTGAGGCATTCCCGCAGCTTCCTGTTCGAATATCAAAGATATTTTTAGAGCATTGTTCTCTAAGCTCTGATAAGAAGATAGGAGCTGAGCCTTAGCCGCAACAAAATCTGTGTCTGATGTTCCATATGAAGTGCTGGAAAATGCTACTGCAAAAAGTAATAGTGCAACTATTGTTTTTTTCATATCGTTTCTCCTTTGCTTAACCTTTTATCTATATATTGTGCACATTCTTTTTTTGCTACTTCTATTGCATCCATCGGCATGTTGGAAGTTAATTTTTTACTCTCAGCGTTATCAAAATACTCATAGGCGATTATAGCTTTGATAACATCTTTAAGCGTCTTGTGGTTGTCGCTTAACAAAAATCCATAAGCCTGTTCAGCCGCTTTCTCTTCACCCAATAACAAGCGTTTTCTGCTTACAATCAGATGATTTAACGCCTTTTGTTCCGTTGCTCCGCTTTGCTTCGCTCTACCATATATTCCGATTTGTGTATCAACAACACCCTTATAGCCAAAAGAAGGAAACACCTTAAGCATAAGCGCCTTAAAGAGACCTGTTATGATACACAATGGATTCATATTACTTCTCCCTCACTGTCCTGATTGCCCAGATTATGAAGCGAATAAGCAAATAAAAAGGATAAGATAAGAATAAGAATATAAGAGCAAGATTCTGAATATAATCTTTAATCCTGTCTCTTAGTGTATGCCCCTTTCTTAAATACTTGAATTTGAAATCGGTAGGTGCGCTGCTAATAAATCTTGTCCCCTTAAATGCCTCAGGATATTTTCTCTTAACTGCTTTGAAAAGTGCAAGTTCGTTTTTAGCATTACTTATAATAACGACTCCATTCGTGCTAATATCATATTGCTGACCACCTGTGGCGCAACGATAAATATATCTTGGCTCACCATAAGGAATCATTTCCGCAATAAGGAATACAAATCCTGCAAACACTAAACAGCTTAAAATGATTAGCCCTTCTCTGGCAATCAATCGTTGGATTATTTTAAGAGCATTCTTCATTCTTCCCTCGCTATGTTTTTCTTAACACTTATAAGCAAAAGATTACCTTTTAAATATAAATGAGATTATCAAAAAGACTATATATCCTAATATGCAAACAAAAGTAATTCCTATTACAACATCACCGTACGTTTGCTTTCTTGAATAATTAACGCCTCGATGGAAGCCTGAGGTTTTTTTCCCAGTTCGCATAAAACACAGTACGTTAATAACTATTAGCACAATAACTAATAATATCCACCCATATTCCTGAAATATATCTTTAATCATTTCTCCCTAACCGACATCCATAACGCAAATTCTTATTTGTCGTAGTAATGTATATACTCAATCGTGTTATCTTTATTTGCATGTATTGTAATTCTTTTCCCATCTTGAGCCTTGAGCTTAATTTTATATGCTCTTTTAGATTTGTTCCTTATAATAGATGTGTCTTTTAACAAGTCCAGCAGAGTTAAACCAACTGGTGAAATGCCTATAAACCCATCATCATAGTCATCATCAATAAAGGCTACTTTTACATCCCCAGCATCTCTTTTATATTTCCATACCTCCCTTTTGTATCTGCTATAACCGCCATCACCGTCCTCTTCTTCCTCATAGTCCACCTGAATATCATCAGGTGTACCCTTTTCTTTAAGTAAATCTTTTTTAACAATGGGAGGAGTAAGG
>JABMRN010000329.1 GCA_013202515.1 Candidatus Omnitrophota bacterium
CACAACAACTAACTCAAAGTCATCTTTTTGCATGCCAGCTTTTAATTCTTTAATTCGTTTTAATAACGAAGAAAAACGCGCTGATGTTGAAGCGATATTAACACTGATTTTGGGCGGTCTTTCCGGGCTATGCTCATTGAAGCTGTGAACATCTCCTGAATATTTTTTAATTTCTTCTTCCCAAAATCCTTTGCTTTCTTCTATTATATCTTTAATGTTGTCTGAAAGCATATCCCGTGCTTCTTTCATTAGCTCTAATTTACTTCTATCGATAGACACCCTGATTGGGATATTTTGTCCTCTTGACTGTGTAGCGGTATATAGCAATATAGCTTCTTGATAAACAAGGTTTTTTAAGTATTCTTTCTGATCAGCAATGCCCTTTCTTGTCGTATAACTACGCGTAATCAAGCTAGGCGCAAATTCGCCTCCAAACTCAAAAACAAGTTCTTTTTTTATATCAGAATCAAACACGACATTGCATCTTGTTTTAACACGCTGAATCAACCACTCTATGGTGTGTAAAATGTCTGCTTCGCGCTTCATTGAGCTTGCATAACGTGCTGCACCAACTGCGCTTACATATAGCCTATTACCATTATATAGGCTGAGGGAAACCTTAACTTCCGGGAATTCTCTCTTTAAAATACTTTCTGCTTCTTCTATCATAGTCTCGCCGAACTTTCCTGTTAAAAGACCACCTCCAACTATCACATGCTCGACCGGCCAGTGGTTATAGAGACTAAGGGCTTCCTCGGCAAGATATCTACCCATGGTTTTGGCTATTGAAAGTTTGGTTTCATCGCCCGCATTCGCTTGAGACACGATATGTTTAGCCTTTTCAAATGAGGTATCAAGAACATCGTCTCCCACGACATTAAGCTTTTTTCCCTCTTTCACGACTCCCCGCACACCCAGATAGTATCCGAGTGCACCTGGAATATCATATTCGACACCATGTCCCGTATCACTCAAATCTATCCTGGAGAAGTGGAGTTCACATAATCCAGGAGCATTCCTTCCCTCCCGGCTAATATATCCTAAGGCAATACTGAAACCCAACCCAAGATATGCTGTGTCCCGCCGTCTCTCCGAATACGCTGCTTGGAATGCTCCCATGTGGCCATCGTTTCTTATTGCCACCCGTACCTCCGGTCCATATATTTGTCTTGCCCAATTTTTGATATCTTTTGGTAAACGCGATACTTTTTTTGCTTCGCTTTCGCCGAGCCGATTTATCATAGACTCTCCGTATACTATAGTATCATTCTTAATCGCAGCATTCCAAGAAACTCCAATTCCATCAATTCTTATAACTCCCATGGCATTTCGCAACCGTTCGTGGGCAGTAGCTATGGATTTTTTGATAAGTTCGATATATTCTTGGGCGTCCTTCTTTTCATAAATTTTCTCGTTAATCCTTCCGAGCATATGTTCTTTTCCACCAACTATGGCAGCAAGCTTTATGCTTGAACCACCTATATCTATGCCAAGATAGACGCCTTCCGTGTCTTGATAAGATATTGATGGGTTTTGCTGCTCTTGAATAAGCTGAAGTTGTTTTTTTGTTAACGCTTCGGCATCGGTGGGATTATATTGAATCTCAAACGAAGATTTACCATAATATGTTTCGAGCCTGTCTTTTACTTTAGCATATAACTTATCTCTGGTTAGGCTGCGCTTAATAATATTGGTCCATCCCTCGGGACATCTAATGACACTTTTTGTTCCGCCATTATTAAGCATCGCATTTAATACTCTCGCAGCTATATACTCGCTCAGAATTCCTTTATATGCCTCAGAAAGTCCATCAGGAAGCTCTATTGTAAAATCATTTGTCCCTCTATCTCTCATCTCGGAAGGGAAACGAACTATGATTTTTTCATTTCCGGGTAGGCCAGTAGATTGAATAAACGTTTTTATGAAGCCATTCAACGAAACGAAGTCGTCTTTGCCAAAGATCCGTTCTTTTAAAAGAGAACCTCTCTTTTCCTGTTCCTCACTTAGACTAGTAGCTACCTGATAAAACCTCATTCCCTTGTTCCGCGCTTTTTGAATCCTATCCCCTCTTTTCTTTAAATCCCAAAATCCTTCTTCTATAAAAATGTAGTTAATCGACACAATTACTTTTTCCGCTTTTTTTACAAAATCTTTTTTGCTTTCAGGTATTTTGTTTTCTGAGATTATCCCCTCTTTTGCAAGTAAAAGCCACTCAAGAGCTTTAGCAATAGTGTGATTTACATAAAGTTCTTCTGAAAGATTACTTTTTTTGTCATAAGGAAAACTTTCGAAAAATGCGTCTTTTATAATTTGGTAGCTATGCGGGTTCTCCCTTTTCAATATCTGCATCATGGCTTCTATATCTTCGTGATTTATAGCTCTCAGAAGCCTTAAGTCGTCTTTTGACACTTCTTCCGTGACAAGATACCTACCTGAGGAAAGAAGAAGGC
>JABMRN010000330.1 GCA_013202515.1 Candidatus Omnitrophota bacterium
CATGAGGGTTGTCGTAGCCCCATAACATAAGACGTTCATGTGATGACTGATCAAAAAAAGACTTCGTCAGACGCACGGGTGAAAACGCTAACAGCAAAACCACTGATATGGCAGAGAAAAAAATACAGAAGCATTGATAACCGTTTTGAAGGGTGCTATCTAAATAGGATGGTGTATTTATGCAGTTTGCAACATTACTTTTGTACGTAATAGCAATACTAATCCGTCCGCAGGATTGGGTTGGAATAATGCGGGGAATTCCGATCGTTGATATGATTGTATTCGTTGCCGTTTTTTTCACTTTCGCTGCACTAACAAAAGGATCGCTTAAAATTCCAAGAGTGCCGGAAAATATTTTAATGATAGGGTTTCTTGTTGCTACCCTTATGTCTCACGTAGCGCACACGTATTTTGGAGGTATCATATTTACAATAGACTGCATGAGCAAAATAGTAATATTCTTCTTTCTTGTATTAATCATAGTTGATTCCAAGAGAAAAATTGACATATTGGTATCTGTAATTATACTTGCGGCCGTATTTATGGCTATCAACGGAATGCTGCAATTCTACCGTGGATTTGGGTTTGTAGGAGATACACCGACAATAGATACGGGGATCATTAGAATAAGGGGATATGGTATTTTTCATGATCCAAACGATCTTGCATTATTTTTTGCTGTAGCATTCCCTTTCATATTGATGCTTATTATTAGAAGAAGAAATTTACTTGAATTAGTTTTCGCAAGTATCAGCGCTGTTTTAGTCATAGGGGCTACATGGCTTACAAATTCCAGGAGTGGTTTTCTGGCCCTTGCGTTGGCTATTTTGGTATTTTTTAGACGCAGGCTAAAAGGATTTAAGTGGATTTTTTTCACTGCCATATCAGTGGTTTTGCTGTTAGCGTTTTCACCCGTGCGTCTGACGAAGTCTTTTTTTGATCAGTCATCACATGAACGTCTTATGTTATGGGGCTACGGCAATCGAATGTTAAGGGAAAATCCTCTTTTTGGAGTAGGCTATAAGATGTATGCTTCTTATGCCGAATGGAGTGCAGCCCATAATTCTTTTATTAATTGCTACTCCGAATTAGGTCTTTTTGGCTACTTTTTTTGGATAGCGTTGTTATACGTAGCGATAATAGGATTGTGGAACATGAATCCACAAAACAATACTAGAAGTACGGAAGAAAATAACGAAATAATGCTTACAGGAGATGCGCTTTTAGCAGGAATTGTTGGATATTTAGTTGCAAGCATGTTCCTTTCGAGAACATATATTATTGTCTTGTATCTTTTGATAGCCCTAAGCTGCAAGCTTCGATATATAGCTACTGACGGTACGCTATTTTCAGGAGATTTGCTTGAAAGGCGGCATGTGCGAAATATAGTTGCAATTGAAATAGTATCTGTTATGTTTTTGTATCTTACTATCAAATTTATGCTATCTAGATATTAGGGCAATTACAGAAAAAGAAATGCAGAACGTTAAAAATAAAATCATACATCTAGCAAGACTAAACCCGAAAAAATTCGGTTCTTTTGAAGAGTACATTGTCCGACTTTCGCATGAGCTAAAGAAAATAAATTTCGATCCAATAATTGTGTTTGAAAATCCTGTGCCGCAGAATCTACGTTACCACTATCGCGATTTAGAAATCGACGTCTTATCAATGGAAAATGGTACTTTTAGTTTTTATTATTCGTTATACAAGCTTATAAAGAGACATAGACCCGTTATGATACACCTTTCTTTCTATCCTATTTTTTCATTTTCGACTTTTTATATATATATATTCGGCTGTCGAAAGATCATATTTTCTGATCGTATATCCGGTAGCTTAAATAAGAAGAATGAGATTAAAAAACTGCTTGTTACTATAAAGAATATATTTCTCATGAAACTTATTAAAAAAATAATATGTGTCTCACAATATGTTCTCAACAGAGATAAAATGATACCGGGAATAGATGCGTCTAAGCTGACCTGCATTTTTAACGGTGTAAACTTAAACCGATTTAATCCTACTTTGAAAATGAGTGCCAATCGTCGGGATTTCAATGTAAATAAGGATGATTTTGTGGTAAGTACTGCTGCCCATCTTATCAGCGTAAAAGGTATTGATTATTTAATTAAAGCCGCTGCTAGCTTAATAGAACAGCATAAGGATATGATATTTGTGATTGCTGGAGAAGGTCAAGAAAAGGCAGAACTAGAATCTTTGGTTATGGCTTTAGGGTTAGGACACAAAGTGAGATTTGTGGCTTTAAGAAATGATGTTGAAAAGCTACTTTCTTTAAGTGATGTATTTGCTTTGCCGTCTGTATGGCAGGAGGCGAATAGTTGGGCTATCTCTGAGGCATCTGCCTGCGGTGTTCCTGTTGTTGCGACGAGCGTGGGTGGTTCACCCGAAATCGTTAAAGACAAAGTAGCGGGAATTTTAGTTCCACCTAAGGACCATAGTGCTATAGCGGGGGCAATCGATTTTTTATATAAAAATAAGGAAGCGCGTAAGAATATGAGTGCCAAGGCCGCAGAAAATGCAAAAAAGTACCTTAATCTTGAAAGAATGGTTGCAGAGACCATAAAAGTATACCAGGAGTGTCTCGAAAAACCCCAACATAGCTTATGAACAAGATACCCAATATATATCTTACCATAGATCTAGAATGTAAACGGAATTCACTCGGGGTTGAAGGATCTGTTTATGGAAAACTAAGCGGTACAGGCGAAGCTGTTGGGTTAGTATTTATACTGGACATTCTGAAGAAGTTTGATTTGAAAGCAACCTTTTTTGTGGAGCCTTTCTTTTCTTATAAGTTCGGATTAAAGGTGTTGCGTGAAATTTGCGGCAGGATATTATCTGGAGGACACGAAATTCAGCTGCATATGCACCCTCATTTTAAGTCAAACAAAAACAAGACATTTTGCGATGAGCTCTATACCTATGATTGCGCAGAGCAAACTGCTTTGATAGGGGAGGCAAAAGAGATTCTGTTAAAATGCGGCGTTCCGGAATTATCTGCTTTTCGGGCAGGATCCTTTGCTGCAGATAATAACACATACGATGCGCTTAAAGAAAACGGAATCATGATATCGTCCAACTATAACCTTGATTTTTTGAACCGGACATGCAAGATAAGTTTGCCTCTAAGAGTAAACGACGCATTTTATTATAAGAGAGACCTGATAGAAATGCCTATTACCTGCTACGAATACAATTGCCCGGGTTTTGAAGTAAGATATAAGCATATGCAGATAAGTGCAGTGAGTTTTTCAGAAATGAGACACCTTCTCGAGAAAGCTACAGATTTTGATTTGAAGAATATTGTAATACTTTTTCATACATTTGAATTCATCACTTTTAAAGATGTGGCCCAAAATAGGGGCAAGGTAAACAGGATGAATGTAGATAGATTTCTAAAATTATGTGATTTCCTTTCACAGAACAAAAAGAAGTTTGTTGTAAAAAAAATAAGCGAAGTGAATAAAGACCAAGTGCCTGCCCTTGAATTGGCAAAAAGAGAAACTGTACCGCGAATGCCGCTCGGTTTATTTACTGTCGGCAAGTTCGAGCAGATAAAAAAAAGGATTTCATAAAGATGGAATGGGAGAAAAAGAAGGTTCAATTTAAATTTAGATTAGGGGAATTTAACTTGTTTAACATGGACCTAAGTGCTTTTGTATGCAATTCATATTTTACTGACATACGGCAAGAAGATTCTACCCAGATAGTTAGGGAATTTCTTTCACGTTCAGAAGTTCACGGAGCAATTATTCGTTCATGTCCCGTAAGGAAGGATTTGCCACTTATTCGGCTCGAAAGAGGGTACATTCAATATGCGCCTTATCATTACGAGCGTTATTTTGTTGACATAGAAGGTTCTTTTGACGAGTATCTTAAGAAATTCCGGCATAAGTCTAGATCCACTCGCCTGAGACAAGCCAAAAAGTTTAAAGAGTTCTCAGGTGGAAAGATAGAATGGAAAGAATACCGATATCCTGATGAGATTGAGACATTTTATCAGTTTGCTAGGGGGATATCTGAAACTACTTATCAGGAGCGTTTGGTCGGTTGCGCTCTTCCAAAAGACGAAGCCTTTAGGAAGGATTTAAGGAATTTGGCCGAAACAGATTCTATCCGCGGTTATGTATTGTTTCATAAGGAAATACCGATTGCTTATTTAATGAGTTCCATTATTAAAGATAGTACAATGCTTCTCCGTTATATAGGTTTCAACCCGACTTACAAACAGTATTCCCCGGGTACTATTTTGCAATATTTGGTACTGCAAAGGCTATTTTCCGAAGGGAAAATGCGCGTGTTTGATTTTACCGAAGGAGAAGGGCAATATAAGAAATATTTTTCTAATAATAGCAAGCGTTGTGCCGACATTTATTTCTTTAAACTGAGCTTGAGCAATATTCTTATTATTATTGTTCATTCTTCTTTGGCAAGGATATCGCGTTTTATCGTTAAGATCCTTGATATTTTAAAATTGAAGTCGAGAATAAAAAAGGCGATAAGATCACATGCCTGATTTTGTTGACTATCGATATCATTATTTATAAAGGGCAAAAATGATAGATAAAACAAAGCGTTTTTTATTGAATTTTTCATCTTATTACATACTTGAGCCAAGATTTCAATCAGGGAAATGGCGGATTAAGGATACGTCTCTTTTGTCTTTACGTAAGGATTTATCAAGCCTATACGATGTTTATAACGAAATGAAAAGTTTCTTTGATAGAGTAAATATGTGCCCCAAGTGCTCAGGATGGTGCTGTCACGGTAATTATAACCGCTTTACGATATTTGATCACATTGCACACCAGATTGCTGGAATGAAAGATAGGCCTAAATGGGGGTATCTCCTGAGGCCAGTAGGTTCCTATTTATTTAACAGAGTCGATAGCGGGACTCCCCCTTGTCTTGCCGAAGGCAAGGGGTGTATCTATGAATATTGCTTTCGTCCGGCTATTTGTATATGGTGGATATGCGGTGATATGGAGAAAGTCTTTACCAATGAGCAAAAACTGTTTATCGGATCCCGGAGAAAAAAAATAGAAAATATTTACCGAAAATTTGCTTTTAAATTGCTATTCGGCGGAATGGAGAAGGTCTCTTGTTCGAAGTGATTAATAAAAAAAGTAGAATATTGCTTTTAGTTATTTTTCTGATAGCTTTTGCTCTTCGTTTAGGCTATAACGCGTGTTTCGTTGGCTTAAACACTCCACCGGCATCTTATATAGGTGCCGATGATGGTGATTATGATAAACTGGGCTGGCATTTGGCAAATGGACAAGGATATTCCATAGTAGAGGGCGAACTAACTGCCTACAGGGCTCCAGGTTATCCTTTTTTTCTTGCTTTTATGTATAAGGTATTCGGACGCAATTATTCCGTTATCCGAATTGTCCAGTCTTTATTCGATGCTGTATCGTGTATTCTTATTTTTTTGATAGCGGCGAAGCTATTAGGAACCAATGTGGCGTTTGTAAGCTCAGCGATTTATGCAATATATCCTTTTAGTGTTCATTATACCGGATGGATTTGCACAGAATCCCTGTTTATCATGGGGTTTTTGCTTCTTACCTTGTTATTGTTGCGCATAAGAGCGGATACAAAGATTTTTTATCCGTTTTTTTGCGGGCTGGTTTTGGGTTTTTTAGCCCTTGTAAAGTCGCAAATGCTCGTGTTTTATCCTTTTTTATTAATATGGTTATTTTTCAGTCTAAGAGGAAGAATAAGAGCTTTTATGCGGACAGCAGTTGCAATAGTGATAGGATTGATCATTGTCGTAACTCCTTGGACGCTGAGAAATTATAAGGTCTTTAATAGAATTGTGCTCATGACAACAATGGGAGGGGAGAGTTTGCTCTGTTGCAACAACGAGATATCCTTAAATGATCCGCGCGGTAAATATGTCATAAGCGTTATGGAATTGGATGGTGTCAGGGAGACGGTTGAGCCACTCGATGAAGTTGACAGGGATGAGGCTTACCGGAAGTTAGCCGTTGATTTCATCAGAAAAAATTTAACTAAAATGCCGCTATTCGTTTTTCATAAAATACGTCAACTCTTCGACCCTATTCCGCTTCCTAAGGTCAAAGATAGATGGATAGTAATATTTTCATATGGCCTACTTTTTCCCTTTATGTGCCTGGGGCTTGTTTTATCTTTCAGGTATTATAAGAGGTTTTTGTTAATATATGTTGCGATTGCGTTTAATATTGCAATTGCTGCAGTTTTTGTAGGTTTCAGCCGCCAAAGAGCATCGATAGAGCCATTTTTAATAATGTTTGCCTCTTATGCGGTTATATATTTGATTTCTACGAGTATTGCTAAAATAGAAAATTTTAATTATAGAAAGGAAGCGAAAAATGCTTAAGGTCGGTATCATAGGGTGCGGATATTGGGGGCCGAACTATACAAGGATTCTTAATGACTTAACAGATGTTGAGATTGGATGGTGTTGTGATTTAGATAAGGAAAGGCTCGCTAAGATCAAAGAACTTTATCCTTATGTTAAGCTTTCGGATAACTACAAAGAATTAGTAAAGAATCCGGAAATAAACGCTTTTATTGTCACCACCCCTCTTAACAGCCATTACGAAATAGTGAAGCTATGCCTGGAAAACGGTAAGCACGTGTTAGTGGAAAAGCCATTTACATCTACATCAAAAGAAGCTAAAGAATTGATAAAAATTATGGATAAGAGGAATCTTATTCTTATGGTCGGCCACGTGTATGAGTTTAATCCGGCTGTCACAAAACTTAAAGAGGTCATCAAAGAGGGCAAGTTGGGAGATATCTATTACGTATATGCTGAAAGGGTAGGGCTTGGCCCGATCAGGAAATACGCAAGTGCCCTATGGGATTTAGCAACCCACGATATGTCTGTTGCTACTTATATTCTAGATGAATTTCCGGAGAGCGTGACGGCGGTCGGAGAATATTACATACAGAAAAAGGTGGAGGATATGGTTTCGGTAAGCTTGAGATTTCCATCACGGGTTATATATAAAATCATAGCTAGTTGGATTGCCCCTGAAAAAATAAGAAGGACAACTGTAGTCGGCTCAAAAGGCATGGCTATATTTGATGATGTGAATAAAGCTGAACCCCTTAAAATCTACGAGAGAAGCATAAATAAAGACCTGCTTGATAGCACTCCCGAATATAGCGATCACCAGCTTGTGGTAAAAATGGGAGATGTTTACTTGCCAAAAGTAGTGCACTCAGAATCATTAAAAAATCAAGTTGAACATTTTCTAAAATGTATCTTGGAAAACAAAAAACCGTTAACAGATGCTATTGATGGCTTGAGCGTAGTGAAGATGCTTGAGGCTGCAGAACGGTCTTTAAAAATTAATAGGACAGTAAAATGCCGATAAAAAATGTAAAATTAGGAAAGAATGTCAATATTCCCTCTCCCGAACTTGTTAATTTATACGGATGTGAAATAGGGGATAATTGTTTAATAGCGCCCTTTGTCGAGATCCAAAACGATGTGATAATAAAAGCCGATACAAGGATTCAATCCCACGCTTTCATCTGTTCCAAGGTAAGAATAGGGAAAGGAGTATTCATAGGTCATGGGGTCATGTTTATCAATGACAGATATCCTGTACGCAAAGATCCTAGCGATTGGGAGGAAACAGTCATCGAAGATAATGCTGTTATCGGCAGTAACGCTACAATAATGCCGTGTAGAATAGGAAAAAATTCCTTAATCGGTGCAGGCAGTGTTGTGACTAAAGATGTGCCGGCAAATAAAGTTGTAAGAGGCAATCCGGCGAAAGTTACGGGGGATCGAAAATGAATATTCCTTTAGTTGATCTTAAGCGGCAATATGCTTCTATCAAAAATGAGGTAAGCGAAAGGATTTCGTTATCTTTAGAATCTGCTCAATATATTCTTGGGGAAGAGGTAAAAAGTTTTGAGGAAGAATTTGCTTCTTACTGTGATACAAGATACGCAGTCGGAGTTGGCAGCGGGACAGCAGCGCTGCATCTTGGGCTCTTGGCTTTAGGCATAGGTCCGGGTGACGAGGTGATTACAGCAGCAAATACCTTTATTGCTACGGTTCTTGCGATAAGCTATAGTGGTGCAAAGCCGGTCCTTGTCGACATAGATCCCGAGACGCATAACATCAATCCGGGTTTAATTAAAAAGGCTGTTACAAAAAAGACCAGGGCCGTTATTCCTGTTCATTTATATGGGCAGCCGGCAGATATGGATTCGATAATTGAGATTTCCAAAGAGTTTGACTTAAAGGTAATCGAGGATGCTTGCCAGGCACATGGTTCTCGGTATAAAGACAGAAGAATAG
>JABMRN010000331.1 GCA_013202515.1 Candidatus Omnitrophota bacterium
AACCTGTATTAACCGAGGTATTTGGTATGAGAATAAGCATTAATGATCCATGGCGCTGGGGATACCTGGACGCAGCTGCCTCGTACTTTGCGAATCCACGCAGAAAGATAGATCTAAGAAATCTGAATAAAGAAGAACTAAACAAACTAAAAGGATGGCTAAAACATCACGCGATTCACCCTAATGGCGCTATAAAACTCATTGCCGGTGGTTTTAGCCTAAATTATGCCATAGGCAAGACTGAAAGATATTTTATAAATGACGACATTAGTTTAAGGGATGAGCGCCTTGCAGGATTAGCTATAAACATCATATTGGGAAAAAACAGAAAACTCTCAGATATGGATACCGGAGATAAGGTGCTTATACGCGCAGGCATAACTTCAGAACCGCGAAGCCGTTCTATAACGAAAACATTAAATACGCATAGACAATTCAGGGGTTTAAATGCAAGAGAGTTTATCGAAGAGGCCCTGCGCATAAGAAATGTTTTGACCGTTCTTTCCGAGTACCTGGATGAACCTACAGACGAAGAAGTAGACGCCAGACCTGAAGCAGAGGCCATACGCTATCTCAAGGGTCTAAAAAATCAGGAATTCAAAAATGAAATAGACGCCAAACGCCGGGAGATTCGTGAAAGTTTACTCCTTGGCCGTGCTACGTATTGGACAGAGACCATGGATGAATATGGTTTCAGTATAGGGGATTTAAGAATGCTTATGGCCCAGACAACCGAAGACAGGCAAGACGTTGAACAGATTTTAAAAACTATTTATGGCCAGGATTATGAAGCGGACTTCTATAAAGCAAGCGATATGGGTCTCCTCGTAGCATATTCATTAGAGAGACTCTTTGATGGCATAGAAGAGACAAAGTATAGGATAGACGGTCTTCGTTACCTTATAGATGATGAGAGGTTTGTCAGCATAGGCTTCAAAATAATGATAAGTGCCAAGAAAATCCTGGAGGAATACCTCCAGAAACTCGGAACATTGAAGGAATCCGATTCGCTCTTTAAAGACCCCGAGACGCTTAATGAAAAGACTCTTTCCGAGGTTGAAATATGGGGAAAGATAATGTATCTATCAAGAAAATATCTTGAAGTAGAGACCGATCGCGTCAAGGCCTATAATAATTTTAAAGAGATGCTAAAATATAGAATAATGGCTATTGATGATTTAAAGGAAACAGGGGAAACAAAAGAGAGTATCATCAAAGAAGCCCGAAAGCAGGGAAAATATCAAGAAGAAGAGAAGAAGTATCTCGAAAAAAAGAAAAAGGAATACTTAAAAGTTCCGAGTGTAACTACTGTACCTAAGAGACTTATAGAAAAATGGAAAAAAGGATTTCCAGATGTGTTCTTTGAAGGAGAAATCTCATACAGGGGAGAGCATTTACAGCGATTGAAAAAAATAGGAGATGAAAAAAAGCTCAAAAAAGCTCAACCCATTGAAACAAAAGGCCTATGGATTTCCGGAGGCGTAAAGATCGCTATTGCGCTTGGTTTAAGCGCTATTGTATATTTGACAGGGGATATTTCAGGACTTTCTTATGCTTTCAGTATCGGTGCAGCACTTGTTGCGGCGCGCGGTATATTTGATTGGTTTATGGCTATTTATATAAAGAGAGTACTTGGTAAGAGGGCAGGGCCTGTCGCGAAATACGAAAATGGAAGAATTTTATACCTTCACAAAGATAAAGACGTACATACCCCGTTCCCGAAAGACTCACTTGTATATAATACCTCTTGCCCGTTCCGTATAGGATTCCTGAAATCCACAGCCAAATTCCTCGCTATCGGACTTATAAGCTTGCATGAAAAGACACACGCCCTTGGCCGTGGTGAGCCAATCGCATTCATGATCCCGGAGATTGGGATACTAAAGCGAAAAAGAAAAATTCGTATTGCAACAGACATTCTTACATCTGAACAATTGGAGATTCTAAACCAAGCTGCCCAGAAATTTAATCTAAGCGATGCTGATCAAATGTATTTGAAACAGATGTGGGCGCAATATCTCGTACGCAAGGCTGGTTTAGCCGACAAAGAACCGCTTAAAATTATAACGGATCCGACTATTTTGGATAGTGCCCAATATGATCCATCTGCGCACGGTAACTATGTGCTTGCTTCAATGCTTACTGATGAACAACGAGAAAAATTGTTAGGTGCTTTTGAATATGTCACGTTAACGCAGGATCCAGCTAATGCCGAAGTAGCAAAAGATGTGGTAGTTACACTTAATTCTTTGGACGGTGGTATAGGTGAAGCAGTCGGTAGGCTCAAATTTAAACAAAAAATGGCCGAACAACTGGGAATGCCAATCGAAGGTGTGCATCTTACAGCGAAAGGGACAGATCTCGGATATAACGTTAACTATAAAGGACAAGATATATTCGTAAACATTGCGGAAGCTAAACTTATGCAATTAGTTTTAATGGCGAACAAAAAGACATATAGCGGAATGTGTTTCCAGCCACTTGTTAACTGGCAATCCAAAAAGTCCTACGAGGATTTGTTTGATACTGTTTGTTTGTATGACAGGTTTGACGAAACTAGAGCACAAAAACGTACCTATAGACAACTTCTTGAGGAAAGTGGGATAGAGATACTCCCGATGGTTGAACAGGCGGATCTTCCGGGTATCGAAGAGATTACAGGAAACGTATCCCTTAACCCAGATCCGAATGCGCGCCAGCC
>JABMRN010000332.1 GCA_013202515.1 Candidatus Omnitrophota bacterium
AATTTTAAGAGGTTGGAGAATTTTGCTGAAGCCGGATGCAAAATCTAATACAGCCTTTTAATTAAGCTTTGCCATTCACAAGTTTAGCCGATTCAGTCCATCCTATTTTCGTAAAATAAATACCTGCCCATTTTTCGCCGTACACAAGAGGTGATTCTTTTCCCCAGATGACTTTTCCGTGGGCACTTATAGGTTTCGAATCAATCGATTTGTATATATTTAGCTCAAGATCTGTGTTTTTCTGCAGCAGTTTTGGAAGGCGCAGCTTAAAGCCGGTCCGCGAAACGTTTTCAACTATGGCGTGATTTTTCTTGCTTGACGAATCTTTAATGTTTCTATAATACACATCATAGTGAACGGGGTATCTGGTATACTTCCGTCTTTCTATCATTTGTCGATTCCTTTTTTTTGTACCCACTCCCAGTAAACTAGTATATACTAAATAGCGGTATTTTTGGTCACAGAAACGTAATAAGAATGTAAAAGAACTGTCACAATTCTATATTACCTAATAATTTTAAGAATTGCAAATGACCGTTAGGGACTATACAAAAATGAACATTTATGGTATATTTACGCATATCATTATATAATAATAACGAGAAGGAGATAATGTGCTTATAGATTTAACCCAGCTTAAGCCGGGTAAGACAGGTACCGTAGCAGAAATCCAAGGCGGCCAGGAGATGATCAGGAAGGCCCATGTCATGGGCGTTAGGCCCGGAAAAAAAATCAAAAAGGTTAGTTCTCACTTTTGGAGAGGACCCCAGACTGTTCTGATAGATAATTTACGTGTTGCCATAGGCTATGGAATAGCACAAAGAATATTTGTTGAGGTTGAAAGGTGAAGATTAAAAACGGCGCTTTAAATAAGATTTTATTGATGGGTAATCCCAATGTCGGAAAAAGCGCGCTATTTTCTAGGCTTACAGGAGCAAAGGTTGTTATTTCCAATTATCCCGGAACAACAGTAGGCTTTGCACAGGGCCGTATGAAGATCGGTAGAGCCCGTCCGGTTGTAATAGATGTTCCGGGTACCTACACGCTTGAGTCCACCAATACGGCTGAAAAGGTCGCCCTAGAGATGCTAAAAGATAGCGATCTGGTTATTAACGTTATTGATGCGACGAATCTCGAGAGAAACCTCTATCTTAGCCTCCAGCTTCTTGAAAGAGACATACCAGTCGTTATCGCCCTAAACATGTGGGACGAAACCAAGCACCGTGGAATAGATATAAATGTTAAAAAACTTGAAGATCAGCTTAAGATTCCCATTGTTCCTACCTGTGCTCTAACAGGGGAGGGGATCCGAAGATTGGTAAACCGTTTTCATGAAGCAAGAGCCGTAAAGTCGCAACAATCTTCCGATGGTGAAAAATGGAAAAAAATAGGAAAGATTGTAGAGGCTATACAGAAAATAAGACATCATCACCATACCTTCCTGGAAAATTTAGGCGATTTAAGCATAAAGCCGCTTACTGGGCTTCCTATTGCTGCGGCTGTAATATTCTGCGCTTTCTTGGTAATTCGATTTATCGGTGAAAATCTGATAAATTACGTGTTTGAACCCTTGTTTGATAAGGCCTGGATTCCGGTTCTGCTCAAGCTGAGTGCGTTTTTGGGCGAGGGAAGCTTTTTGCATTCTATATTTATAGGCAATCTTATCAACGGAGAAATAGTTTTCAAAGAGTCTTTCGGACTTTTGACAACAGGTCTTTTTGTTCCTATAGCTATGGTACTGCCGTATATCTTAAGTTTTTATTTGGTGTTAGGATTATTGGAGGATTTTGGTTATCTGCCGCGGTTTGCAGTTCTTTTAGATAATTTTATGCACCATTTAGGTCTTCACGGTTATGCTACAATTCCTCTCATCATGGGATTAGGTTGCAATGTTCCGGGTGCCCTTGCCATCAGGCTTTTAGAAGAAAGGCGTGAAAAATTTATAACGGCTACCATGATGGCTGTTGCTGTTCCATGTATGGCACAAATAGCGATGATAATAGGACTTGTAGGAGAAAGGGGAGGCAGATACGTAGCGCTTATCTTTGCCATTCTCTTCACTATATTAATAGTGAAGGGCCTTATAATGAATAAGCTCCTAAAAGGCACCAGCCCTGAAATATTCATCGAGATCCCGCCGTATAGAATACCTCATATATCATCGGTGTTAAAGAAGCTCTGGATGCGCGTGGTGTGGTTTTTAAAAGAAGCGGTTCCTTTTGTGCTTTTAGGTGTTCTTTTTGTTAATATACTTTATGCCCTTAAAGTAATAGATTATATTTCACGTATTTTTGCTCCGATTATGACGGGTCTATGGGGTCTTCCCAAAGAGGCCATAGG
>JABMRN010000333.1 GCA_013202515.1 Candidatus Omnitrophota bacterium
ATGGTGAACACACTGTGCGTATAAGATGGCTGAATGACGGCTACGTAGCCGGAGAAGGTGATGCCAATATACGAATAGGTGCTATTAACTTCAATATTAATAAGGCACAGGAGGTGTTTATTTATGGAGAAAGAGATGAAGTATTAGGTACATGTCTTTGGGCTGGAGAATATGTGATAGTTATTGATTCCTATGAGACTTTCTTATTAAAGCTCGATTCATTAAAAGCACTTGACTTATCGACGCTCGACAATCATTCAGCATTCGGATTGATAGAGAAAACCGTACCTTACAAAAATATAGTTTATGATGAAGAAAGAAATATTATTAGATCAATTGACAGTGATGATAATCAATTATCATTTCAGGATGGTTTAATAAATGCAGCATTAGATTCTAATAATGTTCTTACAACGTATAATTTTGGTTGTGGGGCGCTTGATAATGTAGACAACATCGAAATCGTACGGAATGGCATTAGTAGGCTTTATAATAAATATGGTGACCTTCAATCGTTAACTCTCGATGATATGACCAAAGTCGTATATGAAAACGGAGAAGTTTCATACATTGAAAAGCCAGATGGAACAAAGATCAAGAATATTACTTTTTCAGAAACAGGAGATTTTGACGGAGGGCTTATATCTTATCCGGATGGAAGTACGGCTATATATAGCGACAACGAACTCTTGCAGATCATAAGCGGTTCCGGTACAGTCGATTGTTCAGACGGACAGATAAGAACCGTTACCTTGGATGACGGTTCTAAATATGATTGGAACTACGATGGGGATCTCATACGAATATATGACCACACAAACGATGAATACCGCTGGTATCTTGAGGGACAACTGCAAAAGGTTGAGGAAATGAGTGGAGCTGAGCTCACAACTAATTATTACTATGAACCAGATAATAAACTTTCTAAAACAGAAATATCCAAAGATGATGAAATCCTTTATGCATACACATACTCATATGAAGATAATTTAACACGTGTGCATGACGAAAATAACAATATTCAGGCATACAATGCTGACAAAATACTTACCTATGTGATTGATTCTCAAGGCAGGCAATACGACTATACATATGTAAATCAGAATGACGGTTATATAGAGGTTACAATGCCAGACCTTTCTAAAGTCACATATGATGAAAATGCCAATATTATAGAAATAACCAAAGCAGACGGTACAGTTATAAATGACATAACTTTTGATGTAGACAATAACCCGATGAATTTTGAATACACTAAAGACAACGTGACTTATATGGTTGAAAACGGACATATCAAGGAGGCTGTGTCCGAAGAGGGTGAAACCATTACTTATGGTAGGGGGGATTTTATCGAGTACGTTGACAACGGACAGGATGATATAAAATATTACAGCTATGTTATAAAGGATGCTGAATTTCATAATTCTTTCGCTGCATTTTCAAGCGGTAATATGGAGAATATAATTTTTCATGAAGGCAGCGAAGAGTCATGCCTTGAGCTTGAAAGGCCTATGCTTGATTTAGGGGATGGTTCTGACGGGGTGCTGGAAGTATTTAGCACTCTCCTTATTGAAGGAACGAAAAATTATGAGAGTGTTTATGTTGCTCCCGGGGCAACTCTTCTCTTGCGCCATTGGGATGGCCAGACAGGCGGGGAGGCAATTATAAAGTGCCAGGGAGATTTTATCATTGAAGGTGCGATTGATGCTGTAGGAAAAGGGTATAGGGGAGGAACAGGTGCTTACAATGCCGGCTATCCTGGCGCGCAGGGAGAATCTTACACAGGTCAAGGAACCGGCAGCATAACAAATAACGCAGGCGGCGGCGGTGGAGGGGTACCCGGAATACCTGATGTCTGTGGTGGCAGCGCCGGTGCAGGAGGCGGATATGGGACACCCGGCGGCACACATTCAACGTCTTTTGGAATAGCTATTGGAGGACAGGTATATGGTGATGCGGAATTAAGTGTTTTGCACAAAGGGTCCGGTGGCGGCGGAGGAGCAATTTGCAGCATAACTCAAATAGGCGGCGGAGCCGGAGGAGCAGGTGGAGGAGCTATAAAGATTTTAGCTCACGATATAACTGTTGGCCAGGAAGGATATATAAACGCTGATGGAGGCAATGGATCCCCGTCCGGTGGTTATGGATGTGGTGGTGGAGGGGGTTCAGGTGGCTCCGTATGGTTGATCGGTGAGAATATAGATATAAATGGTTATGTTACTGCAAACGGTGGGCAAGGAGCCGACAGCGGTAAAAACGGGGGAGATGGTAGGATAAGAATGGATTATGTAGCTCTCACAGGAGCTGGTGATCCAGCTTCATATAATAGACAGTTAGAATCATATCCCGAAGGCACATTTACATCGGATGTCATGGATATTGAAGCAGCATCTCTTGATAACATATCTTGGATTGAAGATTTGCCGGAAGGTACAGAGATAGCAATCCAGACAAGAACAGGCGATGATCCGGATAATTTGGGGTCGTGGTCTGATCCATTGACAGATGCGGCAGGATCTCAAATCACCTCTCAACCTGCAAGATATATTCAATACAAGATAACGCTTTCAACAACTGACACTACGGAAACGCCTAAGCTTGTGTTTAATAAAACTCAGGGCATAAACATTGATTATAGGAGAGGTCCACATGAAGCAAGTGATATTAATAAACTCGAATCTATAGAGGTAATACAAGGAGACACAGCTTCTACTTATAATGCCAATGGAGTAAACATACTAGACTCGGAAGATACCATAGATGTTGTAGCTCTTGTATTTGATTCCGCATACATGGATGACATAAAAGAAGGTCTACCTTCATATTTTTTAAATGAAACACAAAAAAGATTGTATTTTACGAGCAACGTCATTGTTACGGAATTAGCTTCTATCGAAGGTGTTGATAATAGCCTTACATCTTATAGGGGTGGACAGATAAGCAGAATAGTTACACAGGATGGGACAATAATAAGAGATGTGCACTTTGATGAAGAAAGCGGTTTGCCGCAGGACTTTACATATGAAAAAGATGATACCATCTATACTGTTGAGGATGGATTACTGGTTAGGGCGGAAAAAACAGACGGGACAATAATTGAATACTATGATAACGGCTGGATTGAATCTGTGACAAATCCGGATGGCAGCGTAACTGAATACGATCACGCTATCTCTGATGATGTATCGCCTCTCCCAATTGGTATGGAGCAAGAGTTTGTGGAAATCGTAGATATAGGAGATGATAGAGCTTTAAGGATCAGCTCATATGCTGATCCTTATCTCTCACTATTATTGAATTTAAACGGGGAGCAGGATGACGCCTATACAAGCGATAGTTCAGATAGAAATCACAGTATATCTTTGATCGGGGATGCTTGCCTTGATACTACATATGCAAAGTTTGGATCAGGCTCCATATATTTGGATGGAACCGGTGATTATCTATCAATGCAAACTACCTCTGATTTATCTCTTGGAAGTAATTGGACATTTGATTTTTGGGCCTATGGCCATAGTGGCGGTCATATATGGGGAAGCAGAACAGATAATCATAACAATGCTAACTTATGTGTTAGTGCAACTAATATGATTTTTTATGAGCAAATAAATAGTGGGTGGCAAAATTATTTTCAAGCCTTTTGGCCAGAGGTATCTAGCGATGAATGGCATCACTATGCCATAGAAAGAAATGGCAGCACTTGGTATGTATTCGTAGATGGTGTTTCCCAGATTATAGTTCCAAGCTATGGCCCTACTACACCCGGAAGCTATTCAGTTCCTTTTAATGTAGGAACAAACGCCTCAGGTTCATATTTTATAGGATACGTGGATGAGTTTCGATTCTCACAATCGGCGAGGTGGACATCTGATTTTACTCCGCCACAGTCAGAGTATGACGGCACTCTCTGCGAAAGTGACACAGCCACTTTTGTGTCAACTCCGATTAGAGTTGGTTCAAAGGGGCTTAAGTCTATCTCCTGGAGCGAAATTGCTCCACCCGGAACTGAAATAACATTTCAGATTAAAACAGGTAATAGCGAGGATTTAAACGACGGGTCATGGAGCGAGGAATGGTCAGAACCTCTTACGGATCCTTCCGGCTCGGCTCTCGGAGATCTGGAAGCAGAATACATTCAGTATAAAATTAATCTTTCAACAGATGATGCCAGTGCTAATCCCGCGATTATCTTTAACGAAACCGACGGCATGAATATAGATTATCTAAGAAATCCCGTTTCCCTCGGTGACATTGAAGATCTTGCCTATATTAAGATTACTCAAGGCGGCATTACTTCTACCTATGGTGCAGATGGCAAGAACATTGATGGTTCGGGTAATTCCATAGTTGTTGAAAGCGTAATAGAAGACTCACAGTTCACCGAAGAGATTAAAGAAGAAATCATAAACCATAAATTGAGTAATTCCCAAAAGGTAATTACTGTTTATGACAAGGGTAGCGATACTCCAGTACAAACCATATCTGCGGATCACTCCATAACTCATTATGAAGATGGTTACGCTACCAGGGTAGAGGACAAAGATGGCACGCTTTTAGTTCGGTATACATATAGTGATGATAAAAAACTTCTAAATACGGAATTTGTATATGCACGGGAAAAGTTAGAGGAAAGTAAAAATGTAGCTATAACTGAAATTGCTAAATCTAAAGATGAAGCGCTTAAAAAGCTTGATGAGGCAGAAGCAGCCGCCAGAAAGAATATCGAGGAGCAAAAAGAGGTAATGCAGTATCAGATCGATTATGAACGTCAAAGATTGAACCGCGAAAAGGAAAAATATAGTTCCGGGGCTTATGATCTTTCCGAATTTGACAGGATATTTGCTGAACTAGATGCCTATCAGAGCAATCTGGATACTCAGACTGTGGATGCTGTTTCTACTTTAGAAGCCCAGATTGAGCAGGCTAGGTTGGATATAGAAGAGAATTTTAGCCAGGCCATGTTTAATTTGATCTACAATGATTACAATACAGCTCTTGGTGACATTGTTCAAAAGGAAAGTTCCCCCGTAATATACTTCTATTATAGGGATGTTTTAGGCCGCGATCCGGATGCCGAAGAACTTGCCTTTTGGCTGAATAAAGCAAAGAGCGACCTTGCTTCAACTGACCCGTCTGAATTAACCCAACATATAGAAACGCTTGAGGAATACACTCAACGGCAGGCATGGAAACAAAATATAATTAATGATGTTACTTCCTTTTTTAGTCAGTATCTATCCGCTGACGAACATGGAAAAGAGAGCATGTTAGCAGATTTAGGGCTCGTTTCAAGCGACGTCTCAGGCGTCGATCTTACCCAGGACGATGTTGATGAAATAATGAGTTGGCTGGATAGTCAGTCACTGCATTTCGGAGATAGCGCGTTTAAGACAGTCATTGATTTACTGGTTAAAGAGGGGATAACGAAGACATTTGAGGAAATTGGTAAAGATTGCATAAAGATAGACATTCTTACGGGCGTAATTACAAAAGATACAGAAGGAGACCTTCTTATCTCCATGTATGCTATGAAGAAAATTGCCGGTGTTAATGGATTAGTTCTGCTTGGTGAAAAGCTGGATTATGCTGAGTTGAAGACGCAGTCAACTTCAGGGTCCGGGTTAATTCTCCACATAAATAAAAACCATTACGTTATATTAAGCGAAATAGATGAAGAAGAAGGCACTGTTACTTACAAGGATATGTCAGTTGGTGCCAGTGGCCAGGAAATGATTGTTTCCCGCGCTGAATTCATGGAAGAGTGGGATGGCTACGCCTTATCCACAAGTGAAATAAGCGCTGAAGCCGATACCGAAGAATGCAGATACCTAAATGATGCACAGGAAAAAAATATCCGTGGTTCAGGATGGTGGGAAGATTTCTGGAAGGGGATAGTGGGATTCTTCCAGATGATAATTGCCCCAATTGCTTCCATATTGATAATGATACCGATATTCCCCATTAATCTGATAGGGGCGGCTCTCCATGGTTTAAATATTATAATTCAAACGATATCTTTTGTTGCAAGAACAGGAACGCTCATGGATGTCGCATGGGCTGCTATAAATGCCGCAGGCTCATATCTGGCAAGCTGCATAATCCCAGGAATATTTAAAGGCATTAAGGACATTTTTACACCGCTAAAAGGTGCATTCACAAATTGCATGAATGTCTTTGATGTTGTAGCCATTCCCGTTAAAGATATAACAACTCGCGTTGGCCAGATTGTTACATTAGGCATTTTTCAAAGCGAGACTATAGCAGCATCGATTGGTTTGAATATTATTGCAACGGCAGTCAATTTTGTCACAAATATTGCTATTGATGCGATTGGTTGGGACAATCCAATTATGAATATTGCAAGTTCTATCTTTACAGGAGCCTTTATGGGCATGATAAGCGTTGGAAATCCTGTAGGGATGATAGCTGAAGCAATAAAATATGGTACGATGACGGCAATAGACGAGATAGGAACAGTTACAAATTTAGATCCCAATATTACTAAACTTGCTGGTATGATGGCAGGCTCAATAATCGGAGGTGCTATAACCGTAGGCGATGAAACCATTACATATGATCAGCTAATGGAAAACATAGCGCCAAATATTCTATCCGAATGCGCCTACATAGGCGTGACCAAGTTCGGTGAACTCCTCGGCATCGACCCCCGCATTTCGTACTTGGCGGGGATTGGGATAAGGAGTAGTTTAGAGGCAGGATTTAGTAACGCAGGGTCTGGAATCTTTGATGTTGATAGTGTATGGGAAGGGGCAATGACGGGGTTAGCACAAGGAACAGCATCTATTGGTCTAAATTATTTAACAGAAGAATTTAATCTTAATCCACTTCTGGCAAATATTGGATTTTCGGCTCTTTCTTTAGGTATCGAAGGATTAATTAATGAAACAGGATTTTTTGAACATGTTTTTGGGACAT
>JABMRN010000334.1 GCA_013202515.1 Candidatus Omnitrophota bacterium
CGTGTAATTTCATGCTATATTTGATGCGCCTAAGAGTGCGGTCCGGCGGGGTTATAATATCTACATTCTGCAGCGGCCTATTTGCATTGTGGGTTATTCTATCGCCTCTTCTGTAAGAGATGCCTAAAATATTTTCGAGCGGCATCTTCTGTAGTATTTTCTTTATCGTTTCTTCTCCCTCTCCTCTTACAATAATATCTATTTTCGGGCAGGTTTCAAAAAGCTCCTCAACCACCTCTGTCGCTTTATATCCGCCTACGACTAAAGGTATATTATCCGGCATTAGGTTTAGTAAGCCACAGATTTTCTTAAATTGGCGATCCCATCCAATGCCAACGCACACGATATCTATCTCTTTTGATATAAAATCCAATAGCCCATCGGTATTAGAGAGGTCTTTTTCATAGCTTAAGTCTATCAGCGTTAATTTATCTACAAAGCCTTTAGCGCTTGTGGCTACATATTCAAGGCCTGTTGGCGGAAAAAGTCCCCTCACCATATCCCTGCTACTATCGCTAGACGTATATGGATTTAAAAATAATGCGTGCTTATATTTCATACCTTTTCCTTTTTAGCAGCATGTTAAACGAGATAGGGGTTGGAAAATCGAGCCTATCTAAGCTTGTAATATTATAACCAAAAACGGCTATATTTTTTATCCTAGAGTGCGGCTTTTTGCAACTCCGTATATACTCTATCTCTAAGAACAGTAAAATCCTTGGTCTCTAAATTTGACGTATCGATAGCCGGCAGTACTTTTAGCTTGCCGAATACTTTCGTTTTAAAAATCCAATCTCCTTTAGGTATTGCCTCTCGTGTGCCGCTTATAGATATAGGAAGAATAGGTTTTTTTTCTTTTATAGCAAGCTTAAACGCTCCGTTTTGAAACTTACTAATTTCATCTGTATCGCTTCTTGTACCCTCTGGAAAAAAAAGTACAGACATGCCCTTTCTGAGCCATTGAGCAGCTTCGCGATAAATTCTTTTTATACTCCCAAAATCACCTCTGGTAACACAGATGTGTTTACCAAGAACAAGGCAACCGCCTATAAAGGGTATCTTAAGAAGGCTTTCTTTCGCCACCCATTTAAATTGCATACGCATCTTATATGCAACCACAATGTCACCTAAGCTTTGATGGTTGGCAACAATCACATATGTTTTTTTGTGATCAATATTTTCTAAACCGGTTACGGTAAGATTCCAATACGGGTTTATACCTATAAATGCATCTGCCCACCAAAAACCCTGAGCGTGGACAATTTTTTTTTGCTTATCAAAGGGAGAAAGAATAATGTTAAAAAAAAGACACGCATAATAATGAAGCGCTGTCAAAATTGTGCCGCATACCCATATGACTGCCGACATAAGAAATTTCATTTTAAATATGCTTTCATAATTTTTGTTCGGCTAAAGAATTACTCTCTAGAATTTGTGGCACCTATACTGTATTTTTCTTATTATAGTATGGTCATTGTAGACTTAGGAAAACTTATTGTCAATACTAATTGACGTATGCTTTCGCGAGAATGACAAGTGTGAATTTCCACCACACTCATGGCTTATTTTCTGAAACTAGTATGTGGAGATAACTGACAGTAGCTTGTTTAGGTTGCTATTGTATCTTTCTGCAAAATATAGAGGTTACATCTATTTTAGTCTGTTCGAATTGCAATTTTAGTTTAAACAACAATTAATGGCGGAGAGGCAGGGACAAAACATCATCCCTGCTCAAAACTGCCTATTTAACACCAATATAGTTGATCATTCTTGCTTAAGTATATCTAGATATTCTTTATAGGCAAACATTCTATTGCGTTTTTTTTCTGTTATTTCCTTAAGAATATCTAATTTTATAAGTTTTGAGCACATATCATTTGCTGTCGGAAATGTCGTATTTATTACCTTAGCTACATCTTTAATAGATACGATCGGTTTATCGAATAATTTCTCATGCAAAATAGTTACTTTTGATATCTTTTTGTAAGCTTTATTGATTTCGGCTTTATCTTTATTTCGAAGATCTATTATTTTATGTGATGTTGCACAAGCTTCATCGGCAACATAAATAATACCTTTTAGAAAAAATTTTATCCAAGACTCAAAATCGCCGATATCTCTTATTGCCATAAGTTGATCATAATATTCCAATCGATTTTGTTTAAAATAATGGCTTAAATAAAGTAATGGTTTTTTTAGTATTCCTTTATAACATAGAAAAAATGTAATAAGCAATCTTCCTATGCGTCCATTTCCATCTAAAAAAGGATGAATGGTTTCAAATTGACAATGAATAAGACCGCATTCTATTAATAGCGGATATGTTAATTCCGAATGTATATACTTCTCGAGTTCGCCCATGGCTTGTATCATTTCATGTGGTGGAGGAGGTATAAAACGAGCTGTGCTTAATGTGCATTCCTTTGGACCTATCCAATTTTGGCTTTTTCGAAATTCACCTGGAGTTTTATCTCCGCCTCTTACACCTTTCATCAATTCAGCGTGTATTTCTCTGATTAATCTAAGAGATAAAGGCAATTCATTTATTCTTTCTAAGCCATAATTCATTGCCCTCACATAACTAACTACTTCAGCAACATCATTTGCTAAAGCCTTGGGTCTATTCTCGGACTCGTATTCTAATATATCCTCCAACGAAGCTTCAGTACCTTCTATTTGCGAACTTAGAACAGCTTCTTTTCTAACATACATAGCGACAAATAAATCTGGATTGGGCAATGCCTCTGATATGCCCGAGAGCCGTCCTATAGCAGTATCTGCTCTTGAAAGCAATTCTATCATTTCAGAATCAATTTTTAACGGAGGTTTTAGTGGAAGGGGGTTTGGTATAAATGCCTTATACCCGCTTTGTTGTGTTATATCTATTCCAGCCCTATTCTTACCCATGGTATTTATAAGCATACATCACTATTAAAGAAATGTCAAGCTTTCTTTAATAATAAATATTTTATTAAACCATACTTTAATACTGAGTCTTTTGTAGTGACTTATTAAAGAAACTACTGTATTTCTTTAATAAAATAGAGTGGCGGAGAGGCGTAGGGATTCTTACAAGCGTAATTCCCTAACTCTCTATCTTTCAATGACTTATCTACTTAACTCTTTTATTCTAAAGAACTTATGATTCTATATCTTTTCGTTTCTTTTCGTCCTTTTTCGTATTTATTCTCTTTAGATGTCCCAGAATGGTCCCAATGAATTATTTAAATTACTGTCACTTTTTTTCCTTAGCTGCAATTTGGTCTGCAAAACCCTTTACCCATTCGTTATCCTTACCCGTTCCCCAGTAAAGCGTTCTATGTGGGAAAGGAATTTCGATACCAAGCTCATCAAATCTATTCTTCAGACGCCTTCTGCATTCTCTCATAACCTCCCATTGCTTAATGGGGAGTGTTTTCATGCGAAATTTGATTGTTACCTGTGA
>JABMRN010000335.1 GCA_013202515.1 Candidatus Omnitrophota bacterium
TTATAAGACCATAGGCATAGGTTCAAGGATATTCTTGGGTGGCGGCATCGGCTATGTGGTATGGCAGGGTACGCAGCATAACCCTGGAGTTAAGCGCAAGGATACTGGAATTCCGCAGGCTCCAGCCGGAACGCTGGCTGTTTTAGGTGATTTAAAGCAAATGAGTTCCTCGTGGCTGGTGGGAACTTCATTCCAGGGCTATGGGGTAACTCTTACCGTAGGCGTAGGAATACCGATTCCCATTCTAAATGAGGAGATATGCAAATATACAGCTGTCAAGGACGAAGATATATGGACGCAGATAGTAGATTATAGCGACGCATATCCTCAAGGTAAGAAGGGGTCTCTTGGAGAGGCAAATTACAAGCAAATAAAGAGTGGAAAGATATCCTTTCAAGGTAAGGATATCCCGACGGCGAACCTATCAAGTTACTCAAAGGCCAAAGAAATTGCCGAGACATTAAAGAAATGGATCGAAAAAGGTGATTTTCTTTTGAGTGAGCCGGTAGCGCCCTTGCCTGATGAAAAATCAGGTTATTCTTTCAAGCCGCTTAAAGAAAGACCTATAAACGAATAAAGAGTAGGCGTTGGAGGTTGAAATTACAGGCGATTTCATCTTTCAGCGCCTTACTTTATTCTTCAGCAAGAGCCCCACGAAAGAAGTATCAAATAAATTCAAGAAAAAATCGAGGTAATGCGTTTGAGCTGTTTACACTAAAAGGACTATATTAAGATCTTACTAGACATATACCCCATAGGGGTATATACTATTTAGTTAAGCGTACACTAAGAAAGGTAACCTGATGAAATACAAAACTACCCACAAAGAAAATTTGAACGCATTGCGCAGGATTAACGGACAGGTAGAAGGTGTCCAGAGAATGATTGAAGACAGCAAGTATTGTATAGACGTGATTATTCAAATTCATGCTGCGATTCATGCTTTGCATAGGGTAGCTGATAAAATTTTCATCAAGCATATTGAAAGTTGTGTGAAAGATGCCTTTTTAGGAAAGTCAAACAGAGAGAAAACCAAAAAGATAAATGAGCTAATAAAGGTTATAAAAGATTTACATAAGTTAACCTAAGGGAGGGTTGAAATGAAATTCAAAATTATGATTTTGCTTGTTGCAATGACATTGGTATTCTCTAATTATGTTTTAGCAGCAGAGACCCGTGATCAGATCGGGGATAAGCAGCTTGTTAGGGTTGGCAACGCGCTTTGTCCGGTAAGTGGCGAGAATGTAAAAAGCATAGGTGGCGGGACTGAGTATGAGTATAACGGCAAAATTTATAATCTTTGCTGTCCTGGCTGCGCGGATATGTTTAAAAAAGATCCAGAAAAATACAGTAAAATTGCAGAAAAGAATGCTGTGTAACAGAACGTAGATGATGAACATAAAAGAAGCCGCCAGGTTATGGATCAACAATATATGGGTGACTATCTTTTATTGTTTACAAACAGATAACGCAACGCTATAATATTAGCAAAATACTATTATGAAGACCTCTATAGTAATCTTATATATCCTATTAGCAGTAGTTGTATTTTTCCCTGCCCAGGACATTTATTCAGAAAATAACAAAATTGAAACCCTGGAAGAGCTTATCGACGAAGCACTAAATAACAATCCTTCTGTTCGGCAGGCCTATACCATTTGGAGAGCGGCGGAATACAGAATACCCCAGTCAATGAGCCTGCCAGATCCTTTGGCGCGCTATACCTTTTTCGGGGAAAGCGTTGAAACGAGAGTAGGGCCCCAGGAGTATAAAATCGGGGCATCTCAAAAAATTCCATTTCCTGTAAAACTCGCTTTAAAAGGAAAATCGGAAGCAAGGAGAGCTTCGATACTGAAAGAGAAGTACGAAGCCGAAAGACGCAGAATAATAGAGCAGATTAAATTTGCTTATTACGACATATTCTGGGTTGATAAGGCCCTTAGCATAACTGAAGAACAGAAAAGTATAGTGGAGAACCTTGAAAAAGTAGCACAAAAGAGATACGAGTTTAATATTGCGCCGCTACAGGATGTTCTTAAGGCTCAAATTGAATTTTCTAAATTAGTTGACAGACTGGTTTTACTCAAACAGAACAGAAAAAGTTTAAAGTCTAAAATGGTCAGCATTTTAAATAGGCCCAGCTCCGTCTTCAACGATGTAGAATCCGTAGAACCCATAGAATTTAATTATAAGCTGGAACAACTGCACAGCATTGCTTCGGAATCAAAACAAGAACTGCTTGCGGCAAAGCTTGATATACAGAGAGCGGCGTATGAAAGATCCCTCGCCGCTTTTGATTATTTACCGGATGTAACATTGGGGTTTGAATATATTAATGTTGGCAAAGGATATACTACCCAGCCCAATGATGGTCAGGACGCATGGATGGGTAGCGTTGCGATAAATGTTCCGATATGGTTTAACAGGCTGGATGCAAATCTCAAAGAGAAGAAATCATATCTTGAGGCGAGCATGAAAAGATACGACAATATCAGTAATAGGGTTTATTACGAAGTGGATGATATGCATTTTAAGATACTGGCATATAAAGATATTATTTCATTGTACAAAACAGCGTTACTTCCCCAGACAAAGCAGGGATTTGAAGCAGCAAGAACCGGTTACGAGACAGGTAAGGTTGACTTTTTGAACTGGCTTGATTCCGAAAGGGTTCTTCTGCGAACAAGGTTAGCGTATTATAAAGCTATAGTGGATTATATGAAATCAATAGCTTATCTGGAAAGGATAGTAGGAACAAATTTATGATAAGTTCTAAACAGGTTTTAACAGTTATTCTTTTGGTAGCGGTAGTATTTTCCATAACTTCCTGTGGCAAAGAGGGGCTTTCATCACGAATTGCCGGGGGATCCCACAAAAAAGAGATTCTCTACTATACCTGCGGCATGCATCCAAGTGTAAAAGTTACGCCCGCGGAATACAAAAAGGGACAGGTTAATTGCCCGATATGCAATATGAAACTAGTGCCTGTATATAAAGAAGAAGTTGATAGAGGGGCTGAGGTTTATTATGGCTGTGGCATGGAAGGCGAAGAACATGTATTTCTTATCAAAGGTAAGCCGATGGAAAAATGCCCCGTATGCGGTATGGCCCTTGTAAAATTATCAAAAGAAAAGGCCGATAAATTAAAGGGTATTGTCAGCAGGGTTAAAGTAAAAGGAGAGCAGGCACGTTTAGCGGGAGTAAGAACTGAGCCCGTAAGAGTAATGCGCCTGTTTAAGGAGATTCGCACGGTCGGAAAAGTTGCCTATGATCCAGATCTTGCTATTACCCAGGAAGAATTTATATCGGCTGTTAAAACGCTTGATAAAATGAGCAAGGGAGACGTTGATGATATTAAAGAAATGACCGAAAGGCTTGTCAATTCTTCAAAACGAAAGCTTAAGCTTCTCGGCCTAAGCGAAGAACAAATTAGAGAGTTGGAGGATACCAAAGAAGTCGAGACAAGTCTTATCTTACCGGAAAAGAAGATGTGGATTTACGGAGATGTATACGAATACGAGCTAAGCTGGATAATGATCGGTGAAAAAGTAAGGGTTGTAACTGCGAGCCTTCCCGGCGAAAAATTTACTGGCATTATTTCTTCGGTTAATCCCGTAGTTGATCCGAAGACCCGCTCTATCAGGTTTAGGGCAGAGGTTCAGAATCCTAACCTGAGACTAAAACCCGAGATGTATGTAGATATGATTATTATGAGTGCGTACAAGAGTCCCGATGGTAATGATATGGTTTTAGCTATTCCTAAAAACGCGGTGTTAGACACAGGATTGAGAAAAATAGTATGGATTGATAAAGAAAATGGTGAATACGAAGGAAGAATAGTGGAAGTGGGCCCCGAGGCCTCTGGAGAAGTCGGTGGAACAGAAAAGCTTTATCCTGTTTTGAGAGGCTTGAAAGAAGGGGAGCTAGTTGTAACAAAAGCGAATTTTTTAATAGATTCTCAAAGCCAGCTTACAGGTGTTGCCGTGTCCGCTTATGGCGGTTCATTAGGAGCGGAGGAACAAAAACCAGCAGAACGCATTCACCAGCATCAATAAGTTATAGACTGTAAGTTTTAAGTCGCCTTTCGCGTATATTAGGGGACCCTTCTGCGAGGGGTCCCGAATTTGTTAGAGGACAAA
>JABMRN010000336.1 GCA_013202515.1 Candidatus Omnitrophota bacterium
ATCTCTTTTCCTATAACAAACTTCCGGATATTTCCATTTTGGGTAAGGTTAAAGACTCCTATCGGTATTTTATTATCCATACAGAGGCTTATAGCAGTAGCATCCATTACTTTAAGGCCTCTTCTTAAAACATCCATGTATTTTAATTTTTTAAATACACGTTTAACCTTGTACTTGGCAGGGTCTTTGGCATATACCCCGTCTACCTTCGTTGCCTTAAGTATTATATCAGCTCCTAATTCGGTAGCCCTTAGAGCAGCAGTCGTATCGGTAGTAAAATAAGGATTCCCTGTGCCGCCGACGAATATAACAATTCTACCCTTTTCCAAATGCCTGAGGGCCCTTCGCCTTATGTAGGGCTCGGCCAATTCACGCATTTCTATGGCTGTCATGACCCTTGTAAAAACGTTGACTCTTTCAAGCGCATCCTGTAACGCGAGACCGTTCATTACTGTTGCAAGCATGCCTATGTAATCGGCAATGGATCTGTCCATTCCGTATGAACCAGTGGCTTTAAGTCCTCTAAAAATATTTCCGCCTCCTATGACGACGGATATCTGTACTCCGAGTGATTTGACATCCTTAATTTGAAGGGCAATGGAATTTAAGGTTTCGTGATCTAAGCCATAGCTTTTCTTTCCTCTAAGCGCCTCACCGCTTATCTTGAGGACTATGCGTTTATATCTAGGCTTAGTCATGATGGGTTTTTAAGCTTCTTCTCCGAGTTGGTATCGAGAGAATCTTTTTACTACGATGTTTTCTCCAAGGGTAGCTATTGCCTGCTCAACAACATCCTTTATCTTAACTTTCGGATCCCTTATGTAGGGTTGCTCAAGAAGACAGGTTTCTTCGTAAAATTTTTTCAGCTTGCTGTCTACTATCTTGGCTATAACTTCTTTCGGTTTTTTCTTGTCCTTTGGATTTGAAACAATCTGTTCCTTGAAGATTTCTTTTTCTTTTTCTGTCACCTTTTTTGGAACATTGTCTATTGATACATAAAGTGGGCTTGCAGCAGCGACTTGCATTGCAATATCACGCGCGAGTTTTTTAAAATCGTCGTTTCTTGCGACAAAATCTGTCTCACTGTTTATTTCCAGCAAAACTCCTATTTTCCCGCCCATGTGGATATAGCTCTCAACACATCCTTGTTTTGTGACACGGCCTGCTTTTTTGGATGCAGAGGCTTTTCCCTTTTTTCTTAATATCTCTATGGCCTTCTCCATATCGCCTTTTGCTTCTTTTAAGGCATTTTTGCAATCCAATATTCCGGCATTCGTCTTATCCCTTAACTGCCTTACTGCATCTATCATTGCTAATCCTTTCCCAAAATTCGTATTACTTCTTCTTTTTATCCTGTCCAGGTTTTCTATTTTTCATAAGAGGCTCCTCCTTAACCTTCTCGCCCTCTTTGAGCCTAATATCACCTTCGATGAGCTCTTCCACCTCTTTGTCATCCACTTCTTTTGCGAGTGCCTCAGCCTTTTTTTCTTCTTCCCTGTCGCTTGAAGCCGCAACAAATTGCTTTCTTCCCTCCTCAGCACTATCAGCTATCAAAGAGGTTACAAGCTTGATTGATTTTATGGCATCGTCATTACCCGGTATGACATAATTTATCTTATCGGGATTGGAATTGGTGTCGATAAGGGCGACAATCGGTATAGAAAGCCTCTTGGCCTCACTAACGGCTATGTCTTCTTTCTTTGAATCAACCACAAAAATCGCGCCCGGAAGCCTGTCCATGTTGCGTATACCCTCGAGATTCTTTAAGAGCTTTAGTATCTCCTTGTCAACGGTTGATCTCTCTTTCTTCGACAAGTTTTCGAAGGTTCCATCCGTCTTCCAATTTTCCATTTTAATCAGCTTTTTAACACTTTTTCTTATTGTCTGGAAATTAGTGAGCGTTCCCCCCAGCCATCTTTGGTTGACATAGAACATGCCACATCGAATGGCCTCTTCTTTTACAATAGCCTGAGCCTGCCTTTTGGTTCCCACGAAAAGAACGAAGCTTCCAGCTCGCGTTACATCCCTTAAGAAATCCATGGCCTGCTTCAAGTATTGAGCGGTCTTTTCCAAATCGATGATATATATACCGCTTTTTTTGCCAAAAATAAACTTTTCCATTTTGGGATTCCACCGGTTAGTCTGATGCCCAAAATGCACCCCTGTTTCAAGAAGCTGCTTAATTAGCTTTGTATCATTTGCTTCCATCTCTTTAATTATCCTCCTATTTCCTAATAACTTACCCTAATATGAATATTGTATTATACTCGTAACCTGCCTCATTTTCAACCCAAATCTTCGTCTATGTCTTAAATTGTAGGTCGTAAAGCTTTTTATACAACCCGCCTCTTTTGATTAGTTCTTCGTGGGTTCCGCTGTCGACCATCATGCCGTCTTCAAGCACTATAATTCTGCTGGCGTGGGTTATCGTACTTAAACGGTGCGCTATTACAAAGACCGTTCGCCCGTACATGAGTCTGTCAATTGCCTCCTGGACCAGGCGTTCGGATTCAGTATCTAGCTGTGAGGTTGCTTCATCAAAAATCAATATCGCCGGGTTTTTAAATATGGCCCGCGCTATTGATACCCTTTGCCTTTCACCCCCAGAAAGCCTAAAACCCCTTTCCCCTATGAACGTATCATATCCTTCGGGCATTTTTGCAACAAAATTGTGTGCATTTGCGATTTTAGCAGCTTTAATGACATCCTCGTTTGAAAATTTTTGGCTGCCATATGAAATATTATTTAAAACTGTATCATTAAAAAGAAGCATCTCTTGGGTAACAATACCAATTTGGTCCCTTATGGACTTTAATGAGGCATCTTTGAGATCAATACCGTCGATCTTTATGGTTCCCTTTAAGGGATCATAAAAACGCGGAATGAGGTTAGCAAGGGTTGTTTTACCCGCACCGCTTGGGCCCACAATCGCTATTATCTCCCCCTTTTTCACATCCAGCGTTACGCCCTCAAGAACATAAGGC
>JABMRN010000025.1 GCA_013202515.1 Candidatus Omnitrophota bacterium
GCATCTAAAGGCTCTTCTGCCGGAGCGGTGTACGACGGCCTTACTTGTTGGTTTTCTAATGTATCTGAGAAAATTCCCTCAATCACATCTGAAGGCTCGTCTGCCGGACCGGTGTACGACGGCCTTGCTTGTTGGTTGACTACTGTACCTGAGATAAAATCCTCAACCGTTGCTGAATGCCCGTCTTTGCCTGTCGTGTCTGTGTGCGCCTGTGCTTTTTCTTGAGCATTAGCCATTATTCTGGCTATGGTTTCAGTATATATCTTTGTCCTTGCCTCGGCTTCAGCTTTGACATTCGCTATTGTTTCGGTAGCTTCAGCCCTGATTCTGCTTATCGTAAGAGTGTATGCCCTTGCCTTTTCTTCGGCTTCAGCTTTGATCTTTGCTAATGCATCCGCGAAAAGTCTCTCAACCACAGTTGAAAGTTGATTATGGCGGTTTGCGCTTATATTATGTTGTCTTTCTCTGGATAGAAAGTTCTTTTCTTCCATACCGTATTATCCAAATACACTTTCAGCATCCAATGCTATTTATAGCTGCTGAGCTGTTTATTTATAGGACTCGGATAAAACCTTCAAAAACAAAAAGTCCCTGCTTCAGTTAGTTATATGCGAGTAAAGCCAGGGGCTGAATTATCTTCCTATTTTCAACCATTTCCACTGGCTACTACTCGCTACGTTTATGCGAGACTTTCACACAACTACAAGCAGCTCAGGGCTTTATTTGGTTTTAAGCTGTTTACCACAAGTATTTCGGACAGAATCGCCACCTATCTTCAGAAAAAGAGCAAAAAACACACTGGACATCGGAAATAGGCTTTGGTATTACAAAAAATCAGGCAGCAGATGCGTAATTAAACAGGTTTCTTTGCCAAAATACCCATATTCAGCCCATTTTGCAATATATCCTAAATCACTGAGAGTGGCGCAAAATAGCTTTTTTCAAGAAGATTCCTCTTTCCTACCGATAATACATATGGTATATAGGGACAAAATAGCTATTGAAAACTTCTTGCGAACAATCAGGGTATGTCTGGTTTATGGGAAAAAAGATTTTTTTGGGGTGGTTAATCCTACTTGACATGCGTTGCGGGACTACTGTAGAATCCGTGGTTAAGATGAAGGCAGGCATAGCAATATAAGTTTTTTATAGAGAAAATAGCGTTATAAATGCTTGAAATTTGGCGAAGCAACTGGATGTTCATAAATAATAATGGCATAAAAAGGTCTTTGGAAAATTAGTGGTTCAGTGAGTATCGCTGCGCTATCCATTGATGTATGAGATGTTCGGCGTTTTGTGAGCTTATTGTAAACGTAAGCAAGGACTTATATATCGGACGTGGATGCAAAACCAGCAAGGGACTGCAGGAAATTTATTAAATTTCCCAGAGTTCAACAAAAGGGGCTTAATAAGATTCAACCCGGCTGGTTATCCCAATGGATAGCAAGGTGGGTTTTTTTATGTGGGTAATTTACTGTATTCAATGGGTGTCAAAGTAGGTAGTAAGGCCGAGGCAAGGTTCGTTAAGTTGGGCATATAATGAGTCTGTAGTACAAATTGAAGAAGTTCAATAGAGTTTTTTAGTGAAGCAGTATTAGGAGATAAACCGAAAATGGGATTAGTTGGATTGGCATTTTTGGGAGTGGTTCTCGGAGCGGCGGGAACTGAGTTTCTTCGTGTAAAGAGACCCGACATTATTGAGAAAATCGAAGACTCTGCGAAGCGTTTTGTGGATTCAGTCTATCCAACAAAATCTGATGACGAAAAAACGCAGAAAAAGTAAAGAACAAGCTCGTTTTACCCGAAAGAGACCGAAAGAGAGAAGAGAAAAGGAAGGAAATGTTATGATTAAGAGCCTGGGAATCCTGATGGGCGGAATATTTATCGGTGCTGTTGGCGCAGAAATCATTCGCAAAGAGTACCCGAAGGTTGTAAATAGCGTATATGCCAAAACTCGCGAGATAACATCAGGGGCAAAAGAAGCCTTCATAAAGGGATACGATAAAGCCATGCGGTCCCAACAGACTGCAGAGCAAGGCGTCTGACATTCTCGTTTTTATCGAGGTTTTCTGGCATTATTGAGTACTGTGTTACACTCTTGCGTGCCCTAAGAAGAGAATAGTATAGAATATCAATAAAACATAAATGAAGGAGATTGTAATATGGCTACTCCACATGGCGAGCCTAAACCTTCGAGAATCATTGGGTCTATATCCAAACTTGCAGGTGCTTTTGTTGGAAACGCAGTTGTTACCGGCAAACGAGTCATTAGTTCGGTAACGCCATTGAGTGAGGAGTTGTCGGGCAAGCAGAGGAAAAAAACCATTAAGGCTCCGGCCAAAAAAAAGAAGAAGGAGGTTCGAAAGGCAGGGACGAAAGTACCCAAAACAAAAAAGAAGAAGAAAAAAGTGGTAAAAAGAACAGGCTCATCCGGTAAGAGCAGGGTATCCAAAAAGAAAGCCACAAAATCTTCGGCTAAGAAGACTAAGAAGACTAAAAAGAAGAAAGGCACAACATACAGGAAAAAGACGGCCGCAAAGAAAGAAAAATATAACCGTCCTCAGGATGGTCTGATATCTGAAATAGGTGCAGGAGAGGGTGTGCCGATTGAAGAACAAGAACCTCAGGTACAGCCGTCAACTGTCTCATCTGAACCAGATATAGAGCAGGACGCAAACACCTTCGGTGCAGTTTAACGGGTAATAAAGCTGAAAAAGCCGTTGTTCCGGCTACTTCTGTTCTCTTTCTTGGTTTCTGAGCGTGCTATACTTTGTGGAAATGTAAAACAACAAATAAACAATTGACCATTACGGAACAGTATATGTAAGTCTGAAATAAAATAGAGATGTCGAGCCGCAAATTATTAAGGCGGTTCAGGAGTTCAAGACATGGAGTATGACGATAGAGAGTTATCAGGAATAGTCGGCGTTGTGTCCAGGAAGGCAGGTACGATTGCCGGCAGCGGTGTTAAGACTGTGACAGCGGCGAAAGACTTGCTTAAGCTGCCTTTAAAATTTTTTATGCAAGCAAGTAAAAATAACGGGGCCACATCTGAAGAATGTGCCTGCGAATCAAAAGACAAACAGGAAGAAGGGCGGAAAAACGCGGCCAATGCTCTAATCGAAACGCTGGAATCGGATGTTGCTTCCGCCCAGCGTGACCTGGAAAAAGCCCATAGTGATGCCGAGGAGACAGAGTCTAAACTCGCTGCTAAACTCGCTGCGCAGCTTAGTGAGATAGAAGAAGAGAAGAAATTGTTGGCTTCTGACCTGGAGCAGGCGAAAAGTAAGGCCAATGAGGCAGCTAATCGAGAAGGTGATGTGAAGGCACAGGTAACTGCATTGAAATCCGACCTTGCTACAGCCCTGTATCAATTAGAAGAGAAGTCTCAGCCACCATCCGATATCAGCGATGTTCAACCGGAAGAAGAGACTGTGTTATCCGGTCCGGATGAAGATGAGGTAGTATATGACGAGGA
>JABMRN010000337.1 GCA_013202515.1 Candidatus Omnitrophota bacterium
TCTCTATATCGGCACCGTTTAGCATCTTGGAAAACAGATCCAAAGCCTCATAGGATAGGGCATATTCCATTACCGAATATATGTATGCCCTTCTACTTTCCTTTACAATAATACGGTTTTTAATAAGAGCACCGGCAGGTGTAAAATATTGCAGCCTTTTCATTTTGTTTATTATGGAATCTTCACAATCGAAAGTAGTTACAAGCTCATTTTCCGAACAGACATTTTTTGATATATGGTGGAACTCAAGATAGATGAAAAAAAGCAGTATCTTCTTCTCGAAAAGATCCAAAGAATAATGCGCAGCCAGTTTTTCCATCGCGAAGTGCTTACCTTTTTTCAGGCTTCTGTCTACTTTATTCCAAAACAGGCGGTCCTGTTTTTTAATCCCGGTATTTATATCCGATATTTCCCTTTGTTCTTTTTTCGTGGTTTCCGGAGATTTTTTCCTTTTGGATTTCCTACTATCCTCTTTATAGATATCGATAAGGGTTCTTTTTCTGTTAAAAAGCTCACATATTTTGAAGTAACCTTCTATATATTCTTTGTCATCTTTAAGCATTTTGTAGCCTTTGTTAATACTCGCCATCTCCATAAAAACTCCTCCCTACTAATTTTTGTCAGAAAACCTTATTTTATCAAACTAGCACGACAGCATTGTGTCGCTATCAAAACGGCTGTGAAAAATAAAGCATCATTCACTCTTGACCCAACAACAACATTATCAATATTCCAAACCAAAGAAGTCCTTTGAGGACTACTAAGATTATAAAAGCCTTCAGTATCCACAGGATTATTCCGGCCAGCTCTTCTGTAGCTAGCGTCTTTTTCCTTTGTTTCGTCCCGTGATAAGCTACTAACTTCATGCTAACGATTATAGCATATCGAGGCGACAGCGCCGTGTCGCTAGAAATTTGGGGCTTATTTTTGTTTTAAAGGGGTTACGTAACTAAATGGTGTGGGTGATGAAAATGAAAACGCAATTAATCTCTGAGATTAAAATTAATGGTTTTTATAACCTTGGATAAGCCTTTCATTTTATTTATTTTGTTGAAATTAATCCAACCTAAACTAAAATTCTTTGCTATTAAACCTGCATGTGTTAATTTTTTTTGAAGATAGCTAGCATTGACATTTTTCATAATAGAATTAGATATTACTAAAAAATAAGGTTTTCTTTTTTCTTTTTTAATCTTCGCATATAGTGACCTGAGCTTTTGTTGACCTCGAAATTCATAGTGTTCTGAAAATTTTTTCGTTATTCGTTTTTTAGAGCTTCCACAAATATCATTAGCTAATAGTGTAAACTTTTTCATTTGCTTAACAAATTGTTTTGGTAATTTGCCTTTATCTAGAAAAGCTAATTCAACTTCTACATAAATAACTCTTCCTGAGGAAAGTATTATTATATCTGGTTCGCCATACCCCTTGGCTTTCCCAAAACAAGGGAAAAGATGAACCTCTTGTATAGCTGCTTCTTTTATATTAGGATTGAAACTTGCCCAATCCGCATTAGATAAAAATCTGCGTAGCTGTCTTTTATTCATACTAGAAAATAACTGGAAAGTTACCGAGTTTTCTCCATGTCCAAAAAGTTTAAAATCTCTTTTTATCGTTTCTTGATTCATCAGTGTCTCCCTTTTTTAGATCGTCTACGTTCCGGATTTTTCAAGAAAAATAATTGTCCAAAGATTAGTATTCATTTTCGTTACCTTCAAACATAAGAGAAACCGTCAAACACACATGTTAGATTTAATATTTTCAATAGCTTTTTTTAACTGGCTATAAGTATCTCTTGGCTTGGTGTCCCTGCTTGGGTGATGTCTGCATGGTACAACCCAAGCATCTATCTTTTTATACTTAACAGAATTTGCGACTGGGTTATTTGGCATTATATCCAAATCCAAAAGCCAGATCAGGGGACTCATTGTACCACCAGCAATTATGTAATGCGGCCTTATTAAGTCATCAATCTGTTTTTTTAATAAGCCTTTGTCTCGGCAAGCATAGGCATTAATAACATCCGGATTTGAGCTAGACGTTCCTGTAGTTTTTTTTAGATTAATTACAGCAGCCTTTTTTATATATTCTATTCGTTTGTTTTGGTTAGCTAAAATTTTTTCTACTTCATCATATTCTGGAAAATCCTCTAATATTCCTATAATTAATCTTACAATACCCTTCCATGGACGTTCCTTTAAAAGCTCCCTAAGGTCTCCTGAAAAAGCATTTGTTTCTTTTAAAACAAAAAGTATTTTAGGCTCATCTTTGCCTTTTAGGCTATTGTATATATCCGGTTCGATAATTCCATCTTTGCAAATTTTTTTATATCGTTTTACCAAATCTTGCCAAATTTCATCCATTAAGCTCACCTTCTAAGAAATTTAGAAATGTTGTCGATTTACATCCATCGCAGTCTTACTTTTAATTGTGGTACGAGGGCTTCCTTCGCTCGTAAAACACTGTCTTCTATACGGATTAGCCTCATTGTCAAACATTATTATTTAACCTAACCCTTTTTCGCTTTTTTAAGATACTTTTCGGCTATTTCGACTATTTCCTGCTTCAGATTCTTCGGTTTAATAATTTCGATATACGGCAGCCATCGCAGTATCGTAGGAATTACCTCCATATATTGACACGCGGTTGCCTGAATAAGTAGTGACCCATCTTTGTTTTCCTTTTTTATCTTCTGCAGCGGAAAATACTCCTTCCGCTTGAAGAAGCGCGCGGCATCTTTATCTATGCTTAATAAGATTTTCTTGTCTCGTTTTTCCGAAAACCATATGTTTACGCTTTCGTCTAATACTGTTTGCAGATTTTTCGGGATTTTGAAGTATTTATCAAGAGCTTTGAGCTTTCGTATGTTCTCAAGCCTTAGCTTGAGCAGCCAGTCTTTACCGTCAACCCTCGCCAAAAGGTACCAGATGCCGTCAAAAAACATAACTTTAAGAGGGTCCACCCTAAACCACTTCTCCCTGCCCTGCGTCAGGTAATAAAGCTCTATTTTGCGGCATTCCTCTACAGCGTTTTCCAGCGCTTTCATATCCGGAAATTGCGTGTTCAGCTTCGACCCCTTCGGAACCTTGATATAAAATGGGGATTCGGCGCCCTTGGCCATCACTTTGCGCAATATTCCCCTGAATGAGTCCTCAAAATTTTTACCCATGGCTTTCGCCATCTCATAAAAAAGGGACAAAAGCGACGCCTCTTCTTCCGTAATCAACAGCTTCTTCAGAGAAAACCCTTCTACAAAAGAATGCTCCCCTCTTTCCATGGACATGAGAGGAAAGCCCGCCCTGTTAAGAAGTTCAATGTCCCTCTGGACGGTGCGAAGAGAAACGTTAAACTCCTCCGCTAGTTCCCAGCTTAACACTTTCTTTTTCGTATCCAGCTTGTTCAGAATATATATAAGCCGGAATACTTTTTTGGAGTAATCCTTTTCTCTGGTTTTCATGCCTTTTTTACGTATTTTATAAAGCATAGGCGTCAGCGTGTTGTCGCTTGGTTTCTTGTGTCCTGCAAACTTGTTTTCTGAAATATTATAGTACCAAGAGCAGATTCGCTCAAGGCCTATTTAAAGAAGGGTTTAACCAGCCAGTCTTCTAACTTATTCGCAACAGAATCTTTACCCGCACTCCGAAGAGAACTAACCTTAAGCAGGGCATATTCTTTATCCATGCCACGCTGCGCTCCTTGAGCTACATCTACCTCATAATCACTTTCGTCTGCGCCCATTTCAATAAGATCCACTAAGGATTCTATCGCCTGCACATGATTTTCGTCTCTTGTGTTTGCGTAAGA
>JABMRN010000338.1 GCA_013202515.1 Candidatus Omnitrophota bacterium
GCCTTTAATCTCATAAGGTCTGTTATTGTTCAATTTATGAAGCAGAAAAGCGGCAATATTATAAATATCACGTCTGTGGCAGGACTAAAGGGCATGCCAAGACAAGTCAATTATTCAGCAAGTAAGGCAGGATTAATCGGTTTAACAAAAGCCCTTGCTAGAGAAGTGGGCAATTATAATATAAGGGTGAATGCAATTGCACCGGGTTTTATTGATACAGACATGGTTAAAGATTTAAAAGATGATTATAAGAAAGCATTGCTAGATAGAATTCCATTAAAAAGGTTTGGACGGTCAGAGGAAATAGCAAAGCTTGCGACTTTTCTTGCTTCCGATAGTGCTAAATACATAACAGGTCAGATAATAACTGCTGATGGCGGATTGGCGATATAGGGGGTGGTGTAGATGCCGAAGATCGATGAGAAGACTTTAGAAAACGAAGTTCGGAAAATTATTTCCGACATTGTTGAGATTGAAACGGAAAAGATTACTATAGATGCTAATTTTGTCGAAGATCTTGGCATGGATTCAATGATGGCATTAGAAATACTTGGCACCCTTGAAAAGAAATATAAGCTTATAATACCTGAAGAAAATCTGACGAAGATGACAAATTTAACACAAGTTTTAAAAATAATAAACCAATTCAGTAAATAAAGTTGCTATTTATGACAAAAAGACGTGTAGTTGTTACAGGATTAGGTGCTGTTACATCAATAGGGATAGGCAAAGACGAATTTTGGTCGAATCTAATTGCAGGGAAATCAGGCATAGATGATATTTCGAATTTTCACACGTCAAAATATCTTCCTCAAAAGGGAGGTAGAGTAAAAAATTTTACTCCATCAGTTTGTATTTCACAAGAAGCAGGAAGAGCTTCTCAATTTGCCATAGAAGCAACAAGTGAAGCATTAGAAGAAGCTAATTTTTTAAAATCCGACATTAAAAAAAGTAAAATGGGAGCAATATTTGGCACAACTAATGGTGAGTCTCATATATTGGAAGAAATAAATAGAATATGGGTAGAGAATGGAGAGTCCGATGTTTGGGCGAGGACTATAGCAAAATACCCGTTGGATTGTATAGTGCGAAGCGTTGCAAGTCACTTTAAGATAAGTGGTTTTTCTTGCATGATTCCAACGGCTTGTGCTGCTGCAAACTATTCCATTGGATATGCATCTGATTTGATAGGTAATAACACAATGGATGCTATGATTTGCGGTGGATCTGATCCGCTTACCAGATATGCATTTGCAGGTTTTGCTAGATTATTCGCTATGGCACCAGAAAAATGCCAACCATTTGATAAAAACAGAAAGGGTATGATGGTAGGAGAGGGGGCAGGAGTTTTGTTGTTAGAAGATTATCAGCATGCAAGAAAAAGAAATGCTCATATTTATGCTGAAGTACTGGGATATGGGTTAAGCTGCGATGCCTATCATATGACGGCTCCAAGCGTAGATGGAATTGTGAAGGTTATGGAGCGAGCCATTCGAAATAGCGGTATTGAAAAGGGCGAGGTAGGTTATATATGCGCGCATGGCACAGGTACTCCTGCTAATGATAAAGCTGAATGCGCAGCAATAAAAAAGGTTTTTGAAAATTCTATACAAAAAGTCTCTATTAGCTCAATAAAGTCAATGCTTGGCCATACGATGGGTGCGGCAAGCGCTATTGAGGCGATAGCCTGCATATTAAGTTTAGCAAACAATATTATTCCCCCTACGATTAATCATGAAACACACGATTCCGAATTTGATGGCATCGATTTTGTTCCAAACAAAGCCAAAGAGAAAGAGATAAGCATTGCGTTAAACAATTCTTTTGCTTTCGGTGGAAATAATGCATGTGTTGCATTTAAAAAATATGGAAAATAGATCAAATGAATAAATTTGCTTTTATTGCGCACCCCATAAATTTACCACATATTTACGAAATTTTTAGAGGCTTTAGAAGGGGCGCAGCATTGCTATTGCAAAGAAATACGTTGAAAGAATTGCTTGCCAAGAGCGGGCCTATCAAATTTGCTGATTGCAGAAACATAAAATCTGTCTCAGGCGCGACAGCGTACGGCGAGGGAATTCTTTGTTCTTTGCTTCCAGATCAGTTTGTTTCACACAATGAAGAATTTGTTCTTAACAAAATCGCACAAGCCGTAGCGATGGCTGAAGAGCTTGGAGCTAAAATTGCGACATTAGGTGGCTTTAATTCAGTGATAGGAAATGAAGGGGGCGAATTGGAAAAGAGGTTTAAGAGTATTGCCTTGACTAGCGGTAATACCTGCACAGCCGCTCTTGTTATAAAATCGATTATCAGAGCAAGTGATATGCTAGATTTAGACCTAAAAAATTCTACCCTGACAATCATAGGTGCAACAGGTGATATAGGAAGCATTTGTGCAAAAGTTTTTTCGAAAAAGGTAAAGGTCTTACATATTGTAGCGAGAAAACAAGATCGATTATTAAGTTTTTGCGAAGTATTAAAAAAACACTCTTCCGCATGTATAAAAGTTTTTAAGCGTACAAGTGAGGCTATCAAAACATCAGATATAATATTGTCAACTACAAGTTCATTAACCACTCTTATAGACCCTTTAATATTAAAACCAGGAGCTATTGTTTGTGATGTTTCAATCCCCTCAAATATACCAGCAGAAATACTGAACTTGAGGAATGATGTTCTTGTGTTCGAAGGAGGTTTGGCCAAGTTTACGCCTTGCACTCCGATTAAGGCCAAGCATTGGAATAGATTACTGCCATGGGATAGGGTTTATGGGTGTTTGACCGAGGCAATTGTTTTAACGTTTGAAAATAGGTTCGAAAATTATTCAATCGGTAGAGGTAATATAACAGAAGAGAAAATACGAGAAATGACATCATTATTAAGAAAGCATTCTTTTGAGGTGTCCGATTTCTTTTGCGGTTCTAGATTTTATAGCAATCAGGATATAGAAAATATAAAAATAAGTAGAATGGGGAGGCTAACGCATGCAAACCACGTTTAATCCTTATTGTATTCCTTCTTTTTTAGCATCATTACTATTGCTATTATTGGGTATTTTTGTGTATGTAAAGAGCAAAAAGTCTCTGGTCAATATTATCTTTTCGCTAGAATGCTTTGTTTCTTTCCTATGGCAATTTTCATATGGCATGATGTATTATTTTTCATATAACGAAAAGGTGGCATTTTTTTGGATGAAAATAGGGTATATTGGAGTTATTTACATATCGGTGTTTTACTATCACTTTATTATAGAATTTCTAGGAAGAAAAAAGAAAGAATAGTAGCCTATCTTGCTTATGTTGTAGCGACGATATTTGTTTACCTTCATCTAGCAACAAGCTATTTTACAGATGGTGTAATTAAATATTCTTGGGGCTATTATCCTCGCGCTTCAAGCGCTCACCCTATTTTTTTGGTATTTTTCATCGGCATTATCTGTTTGATAATTTATCACACTTTTATAAGTTACTTGCGAAGAGACCAGCTTTTTACAGATACAGATAGAAGAAAGGAGCAGATAAAGTATCTATTCTGGGCCTATATACTCTATTCCCCGGCTTGTATAGACTATGTAGCAAATTATAGCATTGCGATTTATCCATTTGGCTATATATTTGCAACCTCATTTTTAGCGATTGTTGCATACGCAATCGTTAAGCATCAGCTTATGGGTATCGAAGTCATTATTAAAAGGACCCTTGTGTTTGCAGGACTGTTTGCGTCAGCATTTGCAATTTTAGTATTACCAACTCTTATTTTACAGGAATTCATAGTTTCACAATTAGGTGTCGGTGGCAGAATAACAGGTCTCAGCATTAGCGCTGTTTTGATAGCGCTGATCTATAAAAGGTTACATGATTTCCTTGTAAAAGTAACCGATAAATTCTTATTCCAGAAAAAATATGATTATAAACAGTTGCTTAAGACATTTACTACAGAAGTTTTGACGGTTTTAGAGTTAAAGAAGCTTGTAGATTTAACAGCAGCAAAACTTACGGAAATTATGAAGATCGAAAGTTGCGGTGTGCTATTGCTCGATAAAACACGAGTTGAATATGATCTGGTTGCGTCACAAGGAATCGTTGATAAAAAAATCATTTTAACAAAAAACAGTACCCTTACAACATTTCTTGGTAGGACAAGAAGCTATCTTTCGGTTAAGCATCAGGGCACGGATTCGCCCCTGCCAAAACGTATAGTAGAAGATATGAATAGGCTTAAACTAGAATTGGCAATACCTTTAGTTATACATGAAGATATGATCGGCATACTTACTTTAGGGAAGAAAAAATCAGATGAAGATTATACGCAAGATGATATGGACATAATTCTTCCATTAGCAAATACTCTCGCAATAGCTATAAGTAACGCAGAGGTTCTCGATGAACTTAGCAAAACTCAAGCCGAAGCCGCCCAACGTGAAAAAATGGCAGTTATAGGAACGTTATCAGCCGGGATAAACCATGAAATATGTAACCCCCTTGGCATAGCAAGGGGTCAGTGCGAAGCCTTTTTGCTTAATCTAAAAGACGGTATTTATAAAAATAAAACACCCGACGAACTTGTACAGAAAGCAAAAACGATAATGGAAAAGGTCATACATGAAACTGATAGAGCAACTGTTATCACAAAACGTCTTTCGACTTTTTCAAAACCGTCAAAAGGTTTACTAAACGATGATATTGATGTAAAGATGGAAATTGATGAAGTTCTTGCCTTAGTAGGATACGAAATGAAGTTAGATAAGATTGAGGTAGAGAATAAAATTCCTACGGATTTGCCGCATATAACTGGTGATAAAAAACAGATCCAGGAAGTTTTCTTTAATTTAATAAGAAATGCTGCCCAAGCTATACATGAAAAAGGGAGTATTGCAATAACTGCTAATGAGGATATTGACCGTGTATGCATAAAGGTTCAGGATACGGGCCATGGTATTCCACGCGAAAAATTGGAGCAAATTTTTAATCCTTTCTATACAACTAAAGAACCGGGCAAAGGAACCGGTTTGGGGCTATTTATTGTTCGCCAGGTCGTCGAAAGGAATAAAGGACGGATTTCTGTTGATTCGACAGTAGGAAAGGGAACTGTGTTCACTTTAACATTCCCTGCATTAAAAGCGGTAAAGGTGTGAAATGACAAAAAAACCTACTATAGTTGCTATTGACGATGAGCAAGAATTCATAAA
>JABMRN010000026.1 GCA_013202515.1 Candidatus Omnitrophota bacterium
ATGTAATCCATTCTAGGCAACGCCTTAAACAGAGGGGCCAGTTAAGTTTCAGCCAGAATTATATTTACCCTTTAATCTTTGCAGCAGTATCTTTTGAAACAACCCTCCAGCACTCATGTGTGCCCGCCGGAGACTTTGCTACTACAAAAAATCTGCCTTTTTTTTCTTCTAGCCTATATTCGGTTGCCTTAAACTTCTTCTTTGTCTTAACATCATAGAATTCCTGTTCCTGCATTCTATCTCACCTCCTCAGCTGTTACAGTTATATTCAAATAAAGAAATGCCTTAATATGCGTTAAGTTTATCATACATTCCTGTATATTTCAAGCAAATCACTGAAAAAACATTCTATGCGGTCTGAATAGGGCTTTTAATGTAACTTACGCGTAGAGCCCTTTCTTCTTAATATAGCTTGCGACTTTCGGGAAAACCAAGCCCTTAAGCGACCTCTTCTCACCTGTCAATCGGCGTATTTGGCTCGAAGAAATATCTTTTGTCGCAATGCGAAGTTTTTGAATAGGCGCTGGATACTGCTTGATAGCATAATGGGACCTGGAACACACTACGAAGTTCACGATCTCAAGGATGCTATGCATGTCCTTCCATAAGCGTATACCCTTTAACATATCAGAACCTACGAGGAAATATAGCTCGCAACTCCTCCCCAGCCGCCTTTTAAAGTATTTTATTGTATCTATGGAATAGGATTTACGCTTTCTGTTGATCTCATATAGCGACACCCTGAAAGACTTCCTATTCTTTATAGCTGATCTTATCATATTAATTCTATCGGCAGGAGAAGCATTACCCCTAATTGCCTTATGGGGTGGCAGATATGTTGGTATAAATATTACCTTGGAGAGGGAAAGTTTCTTCATGGCCTGGCTGGCAAGGCCTAAATGACCCAAATGTATGGGGTTAAAGGTTCCTCCCAGAATTCCGATTCTCTTAGCCTTATTTGCGGATTTGGCCATTGCCGAATATAACGTATTTGTAGGAAGTAAGCTCGCAGACGCCCATGGGCCCGCGGGCATGTATCTTATCGGTGGAAATGCCTATCTCGGCGCCTTTTCCGAACTGATTGCCATCAGTGAATCTGGTTGAGGAGTTGATGTAGACGCAGGCAGAATCAACTTCTCGTATGAACTTCATCCCGTATTCGTAGTTCTCTGTTACTATAGCATCAGAATGCGTAGAGCCATATTTTCGTATATGGGAGATAGCATCCTCTACGGAATTAACTACCTTGACGGCAAGGATTAGATCAAGGTACTCCTCATACCAATCTGATTCTTTTGCGCGTCTGGCGTCCCGTATGATTTTTCTGGTTTCAGCGCATCCTCGAATTTCTACCCCTGACTGACGCAGTTTTTTTACTACTGAAGGCAGATATCTAGCTGCCATATCCTTGTGAACTAGTAAAGTCTCAATAGCATTGCACACACCTGGCCGCTGGACCTTTGCATTAACAACAATTCGTTCGGCCATGTTTAAATCCGCATATTCGTCAACATAAACATGGCAGACGCCTTTATAATGTTTTATTACGGGTATTCTTGCTTTTCGCGCTACTTCTTTAATGAGTGATTCTCCACCGCGCGGGATGATGAGATCAATGAATTCATGCATGCGGAGAAGTATATCTACAACTTTCCTATCCGTTTTATCAATGAAATTTATAGCCCCTTCTGGCAATCCCTCTCTTTCGGCAGCCTTCTTTAAAACATTAAATATGGCTAAGTTAGATTTTACGGATTCACTTCCACCGCGCAGGATTACACAGTTTCCGCTTTTTAAGCAGAGCGCTATGCAGTCTGACGTTACGTTGGGGCGCGCTTCATAAATTATCCCTATTACACCAATCGGAACCCTCATTTTGCCGATCAAAAGCCCATTAGGCCTGCGGACAAATTCTTCAACACGTCCAATGTGATCCTCAAGCGCTGCTACCTCTTGCATCGTAGAAGACATCGCTCTTATGCGTGACTCGCTCAATGAGAGCCTATCAATGATAGCTTTCGATTTTACTCTTCTCTTAGCATGTGCAATGTCAGCTTTGTTTGCTTTTAAAATCAACTGCTTGTTTGTTAATAAGGCTTTTGCCATTGCTCGTAAAATTTTATTCTTCTCCTTGGCCTCCATTAAAGCAAGCTCTAAAGATGCTTCTTTAGCCTTTTTTCCTATTTGATATAATCTTTCCTTCATGTTCATGTTATTACTCGCTATTCTCTATAATGATGAGGTTGTCTCTATGTATGACTTCGTCATGATCTTTATATCCAAGAACCGTTTCGATCTCTTGGGTCTTGCGGCCTTTTATTCTTAAAATTTCCTCCGATGAATAATTACTAATACCCCTTGCAAATTCTTTTTGCCGTTTATCACATATCTTTACAATATCTCCGATACAAAATTGTCCAGACATTTCAGATATCCCTGCTGAAAGCAAGCTCTTGTTGTGCTTAAGTAGTGCTTCTTTAGCACCATCGTCTACTATCAAGGCGCCTTTTGCCTTTGATCCGAACCCTATCCATCTCTTTTTGGCACTTATCCTTTTGGCCCTAGCCCTAAAATGCGTAAAGGACCCCTTTTTATCAATTACATTCAAGAGAACGTTGTCTCTTTTTCCGTTTGCTATATAGCATTCAATGCCGGAGTTGACACAAAATTCTGCTGCCATTACCTTTGTCTGCATTCCTCCAGTACCAAGTGTTTTTTTAGTGTTCTTTACCAAAGAGCTAATTTTTCCCGTTACGGCATCCGCTTCTTTTATGCACTTGCCTTCTTCATCCAAAAGTCCGTCGACATCTGTCAGCATTATAAGGGCATCTGCCCCCGAAAGGTCTGCAACAAGACTTGAGATGCGGTCATTGTCTCCGCATTTTATTTCGTCTGTTCGAATAGTATCGTTTTCGTTTATGATGGGTACTGCCCTATGGGAAATGAGCGTATTGATTGTATATTTTATATTGAGATAACGTGCTCTATCGTCAAAATCGTCCTGTGTTAATAATATTTGTCCAGTAAAATACGAGTTGCTGACAAAATATTTATTGTAGACATTCATGAGTGCAGTTTGTCCAATTGATGCAATTGCCTGAAGCTCTGCAAGGCTCTCTGGCAGCTTTTTCATTTTCAAGATACCCATGCCGGCTCCAATAGCCCCAGAGGAAACAATAAGTACCTCTATGCCGCTGTTAAGCATTTTAGAAATTTGGCCGACTAAAGAGCGGATAGCTTCTTCATCTAACCTGCCATCTCTGCCAGTCAATACCTTCGTTCCGATTTTGATAACAATTCTCTTCATCGTTCTATTCTCCAACTTCCGCAGCTGCTACTTTAAAAATATGATCTAACAATTCTTTGATGCCTTCTCCTGTTAAAGCTGAAATCGGAAACACCCTTTCTTTAACTTTTTCCTTTATAAGTTCAATACCTTTTTTTGAATCCGGTAAATCAATTTTATTAATTGCTATGATCTTCTTCTTCTCTGAAAGCTTCCCGCCGTAAAGCCCGAGCTCCTTGTTAATAGAAAGGAAATCGCCATAAGGATCCGTTCGCTCTAACATGCTAACATCAACCATGTGGAGAAGTAATCTCGTTCTCTCAATGTGCCTTAAGAATCTATCTCCGAGACCTCGGCCTTCATGAGCGCCTTGGATCAGTCCCGGCATATCACAAAATGTCAGCACCCGATCACCAAAGTGCCGGACTATGCCAAGAATCGGGCGTTTAGTCGTAAAAGGGTAATCGGCTACTTTTGATTTAGCACTTGATATTTTTGAAATGAATGTTGATTTTCCAGCGTTGGGATAGCCTATTATTCCGATGTCAGCTATAAGCTTTAATTCTAAGGCAATTTCTTTTTCTTCGCCGGGGTCGCCGCTGGTTGCCTCTCTCTGTCTTGAGTTTCCCTTGCCGCCTTTCCCCCCTTTTGCTATTATAACAGGAGTTTCGTCATTTGCAAGATCTCTTAGTACTAGTCCCGTAGCAGCATCCTTCACAACAGTACCAAAAGGTACTAAAATTTCAAGGAGTTCTCCCCTTTTGCCATTTCTGTTATTTGAGCTTCCATGGATGCCCCTTTGAGCCTTAAAATGCCTCTTGTATTGGAAATCAAGCAGAGTTTGCACACCTTTAGCAGCCTTGATAATGACGTCACCACCATTACCCCCATCTCCGCCGTCTGGTTTTCCTCGCTTGACGCGATTGTCTCGAAAAAAACTGTTACAACCGTTTCCTCCGCTACCTGCCTTAATACAAATTTTTGCCTGATCAATAAACATAAAAAAATTAAGAGTAGCTAGAAAAGGTGTCTCCCTATACCCTTTCCTGCTACTCTATGCCCTATTCTTACTTAGATACGATACTTACTGTTCTTTTTCCCGTAAAATTGACAATACCATCTATTTTGGCGAAAAGGGTATAGTCCCTGCCCATTCCAACATTCACGCCGGGCTTAAAAGGCGTCCCCCTCTGCCGGATAAGTATACTACCCGCAGTAACAAATTGACCGTCATAACGCTTCACTCCCAAATTTTGGGCGTTTGAATCTCGGCCGTTCCTACTTGCTCCTAACCCTTTCTTATGTGCCATTATGTGTTCCTTTTTTCGATGCCAGCGACATCAAACATGTATATTTTTAACCTTCAACACCGTCAAATCCTGTCGGTGCCCTATTTTCCTTCGATAGCTTTTTCGTCTCTTAAATTTAAATACGGTTACCTTCTTTGCGCGATCGTGCGATACAACTTCACATTCTACAGACGCACCCTTTATGTAGGGCTTTCCTATAAAATATTCCTTGTTTTTCATGGCCAATAGCACATTTGACAGCTTTGTGTTGGCACCTTCCTTTATCGAAAGCCTATTTGTCTTAAATACGCTGCCTTTTTCTATTTTTTCCTGTCTTCCGCCGATGTCTATTATTGCATACATTAAAAACCTCTCATTCAAAGGTCACAAATTGTAACATTATATTATCATAATGTCAAGTATATAGTGGGAGTAGTCCTTATCAGTCTATCTATTCCAGCTAACCACTCTAAGAATCTCAGGCACAACTTCGGCAGCTGTTATCTCTGTATATGTAATCGTCAAAGGCTTGTTTGCTGTAATAATAAAGGAACCCCCTGCTATAACAGCACCTGTAACCGTGGAGCCGGTACCCGGCGTCTCAATTTGTATATCATTTGTCGCATATACAATATTACCCTGGTTTGTAGTAAAATCGCCGAACAATTTTATTCTGCTTCCCGTTTCGCTCATAAAAATAGGAAATCTATTGCCGGCATCCTGCGTTTGGACCAAAGAATTGTTGGGATTAAGCGTAATTTTTCCTTTCGCTACAAAACCACCAACTATACTACAAGCACCTTCAAACGTGACATCTCCATTAACATAGGTAATGCCGGATGGGCCACCGCTTATGCTTCCAGTAAGAGTCGCGGTGGATGAAATATAGTTACCGCCAGCAACTGCTTCGGTTTTAAAAGTAGAAAAATCAAATACCGGCATACTGAGCTTGGGTCTACCGTCTCCTGAGTTAGCTTCATCAGCAATGCTTACGTTTCCCGATATGGTATATTTGCCGCAGCATGTGGCCTTACCAGTTGCGCCACCTGGATCTGCTGATATGCTCAACACTGTAGGGTCGCCTATCTCTTGAAGCTTAAGATCATTATTTGCATGGATATCGCCGGATATAGTTATGCTTCCTTTATTCGATTTAAGGACTATATTAGTACCTGCTGAAAGCGAATTCTTCAATACGGGCGAAGATATATCTTCTACTTCTACGGTAACTATACGAGACACCCCCTCGACTACTCCCTCGGAAGACAATAAAACTCTTTCTCCAAATTCTATCACGGATACATCGTAATAACCTGCGCCCAGATCTGTCTTAGGAAATTTAGAAGCAGTATCTTTTGCCGAAAAACCATCCGTTACTAAAACTGCAAAAGCGTCGCTAACGCCCGCCTCTGCAAGATATAAAGCTTGAGTGGAATACCTCATGTGCATAATCATGCGGGTATCATTTAATATCATATTGGAAATTGCTACAGTAACAAAAATCATCAACGTTGAAACAATTACAACAGTGATAAAGGCGCTTCCTTTGCTTTTATTAACCATTTCGAGTCACCTATTGTATTTTCTGTTTGCCAATAGTACCATATTATCTCCCTGTATTCCGCGGCTCAACATCAGCCACCAAAGACGTCTCGTAGGTTTCGCCTGGAAGAATATCCTTAGAAAGTGCAATGCTAAATTCTAATCCCTTCGTAAGATCTCTGTCATCGATTGTGAGCTTTATTATTCCATAATCTGGTTTACGTATAAAATATCCGCCTATTCTACATAAAATTGATTCGCCAGGCCAATTTATCGTGACATCATCAATCCAGGGATAATTAGTATAGTCATCATATCCAGAAGTTTTCTCAAGAGTGGCTTCAAACTCAACATATCTTCCTCCATCAATGCCTGTCAGGCTCCCTCCGCTAGTTGTAACGGTTTTCCATGAAGTGGCTCCAGACATATCAGCACTATCGCTCGAGCGTGCACTTACGTCTATATTTGAACCGCTCGGCGATGCGGTAGGCTGCCAATTGATTTCATCATATTGAGGGTCATCTATTTCTGTATCATAAGTTCCCGACCTAGCAGTTCCATACTGGGGCCAATTTTCACCCGATTCTGCACAATAAATATTATTTGATTCAGTTGAGCTGGCCCAACCTTCCATAAGAGCAACATTCCCTTCTACCCAATAGGAATTAAGCTCTTGACCCTCCCACCCCGTAACATTTATTTGTGTCGCAAGAGGTATCCCGTTATCCACGTGAAGAGTAATAAAATAATCCGACGTATCGGCTTCAATTGGAAACACAGCCCAGTTACTCCATGCATATTTGCCGGGATCTCCGGCAACTAATGCTCTGGAAGGCGAAGCATTCCCCAAATCATCTCCTATCTTGAGACCATACGTCCCCGGCTCTTCTTCACCGACAATAAGAGGGTTATCACTAAACCAAAGCTGCATGCTGGAGCCCGACCCATCGTCACCACTTAAACGCTTCAGGATATACGCTTCGTTTATCTGGAAACTAACAGTTGAACTTGGATTTAAAAATTTTACTCTAACCAAATCTCCTCGCTGCTCAATATTTGCGTCCGACAAAATGTTTCTGATGGTTATGCCTGCACCTGGCTCTGTGGTAAAAGAATCAATCACTACGGTACTACTTGCTTCATTCGTTGCTGCCCAACATGAGCCACCCCCTTCTTTGGGAGTATTTAGCTGTATACTAAGCCCCTCCGTAAGAATTGTATTATCTTTTGAAGCCTGCTCAAAATGGGAGTTCCGCCACAAATCGTTGTATAGCTCGAGATCAATATAATCCATCACATCACCAGAAGAGTACTCTAAATAATGCCCCCCGCTACAGTTACCCACGTCATCTTTTATTGATGCAGTCCCACCGCTATGGCTGTGGGGGCTATCAAGCGGGTAGTAAAACTCTGCCTCCCTTTGACATCCGCTCGGTGATATAGAAAGCGTATCTATTCCAAATTTATACCCTGTACCCGAAGTACCCACCACCTCAAATTTAAAATAATGATTACCGGAAGTAAGACGAATACTTCCAAAATCCACCCAGTCACTTCTTGAAGGTGTCGAGCTGTAACCATCGAACAATTGAAACTTTGGCTTTATCGCAAATGTCTTAACATATTTACAGAGAGTTTTCGTCTGGCCTTCTATCCACGTCCCACCACTATTCCATGCTGACCCATCTCCATTCGTGACAACGCTCGTAAGTTGATTTAATAATGTTGCACTATTCGCCAATACGCTCTCATTATCTGTAAATTCTGTTCTCCTCAACTCATATTCTCCTGAATCTGCAGGATTTTCAAATACATGATATATAACACTTTTGTCAAAAATTATATATCCGCTAGCGTCCAAATCAAGAAATCTGTTATCGCTTGCCTCTTTTTTTGCTACAGGTATACTTATAGCACTATAGACAATGGAATTAGCTGGATAAAAGCTGATATAGTTGAGACTTGACAATCTTGCCTCATTTTTAATACGCTCCATACTTACCTCTAAATCAATCCTCATGCTTGACTTGGCACGTTCAGTAGACCAAATTTTATATGTAAAGTACCACATGCCCAAAACTATACCTATTGCTATCACCCCTATAATTGAGGAAACCAAAAGTTCATTAATAGTCATTCCTTTGTTTTTACTGAAGCATTTGAGAATTTTTACCATACACTTCCTTTGATTATTCAACATCTGTGTAAATCGTAGTCATGATAACGGGATTTTTTGGTTCCTCGCCTCGATAGTAATAAGAAACCTCTACCTCCACTTTTGTCAGTCTTTGATTTCCGTCATAGTTTTCATCAACGCTGGTTTTACGTATAAACTCCCCTTCGGAATCTAGCTCTCCCAGTGCATCTATATGCACATCTTCTTCCATGCCGGTCAGCGCTAGAAATCCGTCGGTCTTTATAAGTGCTCTTGCATATTCTAATCTATTCTTACACAGGTTAGTAGCTGTATATTCATAATTAATTTTTTTGGAAGTTTCAACACTTATAACAATTGTTCCCATAACACCCGTTGCTATCAAAGCTAAGATAGTCATCGATATCAAAATCTCTACAAGCGTTATGCCTTTTTTGTTTAACACGTTAGACATGCTTTACCTTTATGAAAATATTCAGATTAGGATATATGATTAGATTTTATTAAAAAGATGTTGTCCCATCACACTAAAAACATCTAACGGAGTTCATTCTATTTTCACATCCTCGGAGGCCAAAACGTTATCAGAAATAAATTTTATTCTTTTTCCGCACCTTCGTTCTAACGGTAAAACCATTGATTTCTTGTTGTTCATAAGATAATTGAAAATATCCGGATGCACCTTAACTATAAGCTCTCTTTTTTTGATGGCGTGAGATGATCTCTCTATCTTTCTTAAAATCTGCATCGCAACCGTCGTGTCGCTTTTAATGAGACCGCGGCCATTACAGTGTGGACACTTTTTGTACGATGCGCTCTCTAGGCTTTTTCTCATACGCTGTCTGGTCATCTCGACAACGCCTATCGGCGAAATGCTTAAAATGTTGGTTTTGGCCTTATCTTTTATTAGACAGGATTCCAGCGCCTCTTGCACCTTCATCTTATTGGATCTAGATTTCATGTCTATAAAATCAATTACAATTATTCCTCCCATATCCCTGAGCCGTATTTGGCGGGCAATTGCACGAGCCGCCTCCATATTGGTCTTAAAAATAGTGTCCTCAACGTTTTTCTTCCCCTTATACTTTTCTGTATTAACGTCAATAGCCACCATGCCTTCTGTTTGCTCTATAACTATAGAACCACCGCTTTTCATAGAAATCTTTCTATCAAAGATTTTCTCTATCTCTTCTTCTATGCCGTATTTTTCAAAAACATGCGTTGTTCCCTGATATAAGGTCATTCTCGCCTTGAGTGCTGGCATAAAAAAGCTTAAGAACCTCGCAATCTTTTTGTACATATCTCTGGAATCAACTATGAGCCTTTCTACGTCCTCGGTAAATTGGTCGCGTACTGTACGTAGAATAAGACCGTATTCTTCGTAAAGGCAACCAGGGGGATTGATTTTCTTGGACCTAAATTTAACACGTCCCCAAAGATTTAAGAGATATTTCATCTCTCTTTTAAAATTTCGTTCATCTATGCCTCGGGCTGCTGTCCTGACTATACAGCCGATGCCTTTCTGCAATTTCAAACTACGCAATATGGAACGTATCCTGCCCCGCTCTGAGGCATCACTTATTCTCTTGGATATGCCTAGACTGTCATCAAAAGGCGTTAGGACAAAATAACGCCCTGGAATACTGAGATGGGTTGTTAGCCGAGGGCCCTTTGTGCCAACTGATTCCTTGACTACCTGAACAAGGATTTCCTGTCCAACCTTAAGCAACGATCCAATATCGCTAGACTTGCTTTTTTTCTTTTCTTCGATTATAAAATCATCGGATTCGTCCAGCATCTCGGGGCTGCGCTCCAAGATATCCGAAAAATGCAGAAATCCATTTTTCCCAGTTCCGATATTTACAAAAGCCGCACCTATGCCTTGAACGACGGATTCAATCCGCCCTTTGTAAATGTTACCGAAAAATTGTTCGGTGCCTTCCCGCTCTGCATAAAATTCATCAAGAACATCGTTATTCAAAATTGCAACTCTGCTCTCGTAAATACCTGCATTTATAATAATTTTTTTTGTAAGTCTGTGCATTTTTGCTCCATCTATAATGTTAAAGATGCGGATAATATTTTAATTCCACAAGGAAGTTCTACGTTTAACTTTTTAACAAGCTCATCAGGAGAAAATTCTCGATCCA
>JABMRN010000339.1 GCA_013202515.1 Candidatus Omnitrophota bacterium
AAGTTTATTAGGGATAAGGCCGGCTGGTACAAAATGCCTGCGGACATTAACCCCGAGGTCCGAAATTTAGATAGTTATAAAGACAAGGTTGGTAAATTTTATCAGTATTCATTCGAAAGGGATGAGGTTTTTATAAAAAATATTGATAAATATTCCAAAGGCGAAGAAACGCTTTTCTTGGTAACAGGCGGATTTCATACGGAAAGCATGACAACCCTTCTAAAGGAGCAAGGGTATTCCTATGTTCTCATAACACCAAAAATCATATCCGAGAAAGACAATCCTTATTTTCATCTTTTGGCGGGTAGCTTAAGTCCGATCGAGAGCCTCGTAAGTGAATATACAGCGGCACTGGCTTTAAAAAGCCTATTTAGTGAAATGGGCATAAAAACCGACCGCGTTGCGATGAAGGAGGCAGTTAATGGGTTATATATGCTTTTAAGAGGAAAAAGACAAAGACTTGTCCTTATTGGATCGCGGGAAGGAGAAGATGCTTTCATAGAAATAGCCTTGCGCCCAGCCAATTACACCATAGACGAAGAAAGAGACATCGCATTAGGGACTATAGAAGGTCAAAGAATAGTAGCAACCCCCATAGGCTTAGATGAAACAGAGCGTATTGAAAGCATATTGGATGAAGAAGCCGTTGAAATAACCCCTGCGGACATGGACCATGATGCCCTGGGTTACGTAGGGAATGAGGTTTATGATATCCTAATAAAGTGGGCAATGACTGATACTCACGGCTACAGGTACCTTGAAACTACGATTGATGAACAAGGGCTGGCTCATGGCCGAGGCGAAGGATATATGGATGCAGTGATGGTAGAATTTATATATCCATTAGTTACGAACGCCCAAGATAAACAGACATTGATAGAATTGCTTAGAGGTGTGCCACTTATTAGTTTCATTGGCAGAGAAAAGAAACAAACTAATGCTTTGGCGAAACTTAATTTTGCTCTTGACCACGCAAGTCATCTGGGAATTTATATCACATATCGCGGTACTTATAAAGAAATGGCTGGTAAAGCCCTTCACGAATTAGGCGCTTATTATGGAATGTCAACTCAATTTAATGATGAGTTAGGAAAAGCCGTATTAGCAGGAGACAGCGATAAAGTAGTAGCATCTTTGAAAGAAATAAAGGCAGCTCATGATAGAGGTCAAAGGCTTACAGAGGAAGGTCAACGAGAAGTAGCTGGCGAGAGAAGAGATCTTGCGGGCTTAGGAGATGAGGCTATTGCGATATTTAGAGATAACGCACTTCTAGAGACATTTGCAGCCGACTTAGAAGAAGCGCTTGGTTTACCAACAGAACTAGATGAAGAAGTAATTGTTGGCTGGTTACAGGTAGTTGGTGAGGAATTTAGTGACTTTATGCTTCGATGGCGCGCAACCATTCGTAACCAAACAGAGGCTATTTCACTAGAAGATTTAAGAAGTAATCCTCTAACCCCTGAGGAAATAAGGATATTAAGCATGTGGTTTATTGAAAGTAGATCACGATTACCCGGGATTGATCATTATGAGATGACTGAATTTTCTGCAAGACTCAGACGACGCCTTGAGTATATAAGGGATTTTGTTTATACTTTGAACGTTGGTGAGTTTAGAGCAGGAGAGCGGCATCCGATGTCAGAAGCAGCCGAACAGATATTAGAAAACATAGGCCCTATACCCACAACGGTTGCTCCTGCTGAAGGTGTAGAAAGCGTTGAGGAATCCGCACTTATTTCCGAAGCACTCCACTCCAGGAGGAAAGGACTTTTTGACAGGGTACTTATTGCCTACCAGGGTGATGACGAAATATCAGGCATGGAAGAATTTATGCCCGCGGTACAAAGGGCGATTATCAAAATAGGCAGAGGCGAAGCAATAGTAGATAGCTATCAGTGGAAAGCCGTTAGGGACGTAACGTTAGAGACAAGATTTAAAGAAAAAGCAAAAGAATTGATAGGAGGTATATTGACGAGAATGCGGGAAAATCCTGAGGAACTTCCCCACGGTACGATTTTTGCTCCGAAAGATACGGGGCGCAAGTGGGTGGAAGAGGCAATGCGTGATGTTTTGAACGACTATTTTGAACAAAACGATATTATTGATGGAGGCCTTCGAAATGAGATTAGAACTAATCTTAAGAGCCGCATTCATATAATCAATATGCAGTCATGTTTATATATTGACGTATGGGGTCATGTTTCATGGGCGGTAGGGGGAGCCCATGAATTAGCCCGTATCGAAAATAACGAATACGAACTGGATCTCGGTGAACAGGCTCGTATGTTAGGAAGTGTTGAAAGAATTTCTTTAGAATTGTTAAGACGCATAGTTGCCAGTGATCAAAGAGTCACAAGGGAAATTTTATATGCAATTATTTTTACCTTCGCGCCTCTACGCAGTCATTCTGCCGAAGATATAGACGCCTGGAAGACAAGACAAAGGGCGATCGATCAATCCCTCTAATATCTCACCTCACTTGAAAATTACCTCATAATTGGGTATAATTATATACTTAGGAGGTAATCTATGAAGATAATAGCAATTTATCTTGTTTTTCTATTTCTATGTCCAATAGGGGTTGATTACTGTCATGCTGATCAGGAAGACGCTGACATGCTTGGAGATACTGCCTTGGGAGGTCTTTTAGGTGCTGGTGCAGGCGCTGCTATCGGAAGTGCCTCAGGAAATGCCGGAAAGGGTGCTCTCGTGGGAGCTGGTGTAGGTGCAATCGGTGGGGCTCTGCTTAGTGCACTGAAGCGCGGCTCAAGAAAACGGGACAGGGACGATGACGACAGAGACTATCAGAGACGTCGCGATGCTGAGAGGGACCGTCAACGTGACAATGACCGATATGAACGGGAGAAGACAGCAAAAGAGGAAGACGAAGCAGGTAGTTATTCCAAGCCAGGTGTAAAACGAAAAGTAGTACGGGAATACGACGAAGACGGAAACGTAATTTCAGAAAACGAAGTGTATTACGAAGACGAAGAATAAACGCAACAAAACTAGGAGGTGTTTATGGAATTAATATTACTCATTATGGGAGTTATATGGGTTATTCTCGGTACGCTCTCGATATTTACAACCGCATTTATCAGAAAGAATTTTTTTAATAAGCTTAAGAAAATGGATTTTAAGAAATGGTCAGTCGCTGCTATCATCGTGGGCGTATTGTTTCTAATGGCAGCGCCGGTAAGCAGGGCCAGACTATTTATAACAATTCTGGGTATTCTATCCCTAATAAAGGGTTTCTATTTACTGCTCGGACCAAAAGAAAAAGTCAAAAAAATGATGGATTGGTGGCTTAAGGCCGAAGATAAGATGTATAAGGTTTGGGGTATTGTGGTCCTTATTATCGGTGTTTTGGTGCTGATCAGTATATAAGAAGTATAGCAAAAGACCACGCTTAAGAGATGAAAAGATATATAGCTTTACTCTGCCTATCTTTTTTTCTATTCAGTTCATTCCATGGAGGTGAGTGCGAAATGCCTATTTTATCTGGTAAGAAGGTTGCCATGATTATCGCATCAAATGGATATAGAGACGAAGAGTTAGAAAAGCCCAGAGAGGCGCTTCTCTCAAGTGGCGCAAAAGTTGTTCTTGCCTCAAGCTCTTTAAAGGAGGCTAAAGGCAAGCTGGGCGGCAGCGCTAAGCCGGATATTCTAATAACTGATCTAAAAGTAGAAGATTTTGATTGTATTGTATTTGTAGGCGGTGCCGGGTCTTCAGAATACTGGGACAATGAAACAGCACTTGAAATAGCCAGGAAGGCCTATAATGAGGGCAAGCTAGTAGCAGCTATCTGCATTGCACCGGTTACACTTGCAAATGCTGGAATATTGAAAGACAAAAGAGCAACAGCCTATTCTAGCGTGGTTGGTAAATTAAAAAATAAGGGTGCTGTTTGCACAAAAGAGGGCGTTGTAACCGATGGCAACATAATTACTGCCGATGGTCCTCAAAGTGCCGAAAAATTTGCCGCTGCGCTTGTAGAAAAATTATCTGCCAAGTGATTATTAAAAAAGATCCCTCCATTATTCAATCCTATCTTGAAGATTCTTCCAATTTGGCCGGCGGCCATGCCCTAGAAGTTGTAATACCTAAAGATTTTCTAGAGGCATCCTCTTTTCTTAAAGAAGCCAATGATCAGAAGATTTCGGTAACTATTTCAGGAGGGGGAACCGGAACAAGCGGAGGCAGGATTCCTTTCGGAGGAGCTGTTCTATCAACCGAGAAATTAAATAAAATTAAAACTCCCGCAAGTGGCGGACCGAAAAAAAACAAAATAAGCTGTGAGGCAGGGGTATTGATTAAGGACCTTAAAGAGTATGCAGCCAAAAAAGGTCTTTTTTATACCTATGATCCGACGGAACAATCGGCTTTTATAGGAGGGACAATAGCCACAAATGCCTCTGGTGCCAGATCCTTTAAATACGGTTCCACAAGAGAATCGGTTAATGCACTTACCATTTGCTTGGCTGACGGCTCAATATTTAAGATCCAAAGAGGCGCGATAAAAGCAAAAGACGGAAAATTAAAATTTGAGGCGGGAGGGAAAAACTACCAAATACCTGTTCCCACCTATAAGATGTCAAAGACAAAGAATTCGGCAGGCTACTTTGCCGAAAGAGGAATGGATTTAATAGATTTGTTTATATGCCAAGAGGGAACACTTGCCTGCATTTTGGAAGCTACGTTGAAGTTCAATCCAAAACCGGAAGACATACTAAGCTGCTTCGCTTTTTTTGAGACTGAAGAAGAAGCAATGCATTTTGCAATGGAGGCTAGGGATATTTCAAAGGCTAAAACCCGAAAGAATGAAAAAGATATAGATGCCCTATCAATCGAATACTTTGATAAATACACACTTAATCTCATTAGGAAAAAGTCAAGAAATGTCCCGGATGGATCAAAAGGATGCGTATTCTTTGAACAGGAGATATCTAAAGAGAAAGAAGAAGCCATAATAAACGGCTGGGAAGGATTGCTTACAAAATACGGCTCTTCTTTAAATAATACCTGGGTTGCAATGAACGACAAGGATAGGCAGAACTTGTTGGATATAAGGCATAGCCTTGGTGAATCCATGAACGAAATGACCAAGGCAAACAATTTTCCCAAAGTAACGACTGATTTGGCTGTTCCTTCTGACAAATTGGAAGATATGATGACTTATTATAAAAAGGTGCTGGATGCTTTGGGAGTGCAATATTTTCTTTTTGGACATATAGGGGATTCGCACATTCATATGAACCTTATGCCGAAAAACGAGACGGAATTTACCCATTCCAAGAATGCAGCAATGGACTTTATAAAGAAATCAGTATCGCTTGGGGGGACTGTGTCAGCAGAACACGGTATCGGCAAGCTCAGAAGAGAATATCTTAAGATTTTGTACGGGGATGATGGTATAAAGGAAATGCTCGAAGTAAAAAAGATTCTAGATCCAAATCTTATTTTGGGTAGGGGCAATATAATGAGTTTATAACTAAAAGTATAAGGGAGAGAAAATGCCAAAGAAAATGAAGATTTTAGTTGTGGATGACGAGATAGGGATAATCTCCTTTTTTTATGATTTTTTCGTCGCGCGTAATTTTGAAGTCCTTCAGGCAACAAGCGGCAAGGCTGCACTTGAGATATACAAAGAAGAAAAACCAAAAATCATTCTTTTAGACATAAATTTAGGAAAGGGTATGTCTGGCATAGATACCCTAACAGAGCTTAAGAAGATTGATAATAATTCTAAAATTATCATGATGACAGGCGTGAAAGACGAAGAAATCACGAAAGAGGCCATGGCATTGGGGGCAAGCGATTATATTACAAAGCCTATAAGCTTGGCCTATCTTGATAGGGTGGTTATCTTAAAGATTCTGGACCAGGAGATAAAAGATCTGGCAGGGAATGATTAGATTATATAGTTGTGCAATAATATTTATAAAGAAAGGCCCCCTCTCTTAAGAGTTTTGGGGTTTTTTATTGATTAAAAAATAGGGGAGGACCAAATGCAGTTGATAGCTTATGTTTTGGTTGGTTTGGCAGCAGGGATTGCGAGTGGGTTCTTCGGTATAGGCGGCGGCATAATAATGATTCCTGCATTCTTATTTTTGTTCGGATTGACCCAGCATCAGGCCCAAGGCACATCACTTGCAATTATGATACCTCCCATAGGGCTTCTGGCTGCTATGCGTTATTATCGGGCCGGTAATGTCAAGGTATCGATAGCGATATTTGCCTGTATAGGATTCTTTTTTGGCGGATATTTAGGCGCTGTATTAGCCAATCACATTCCTGGGCCCATGATGAAAAAAGTATTTGGTGTTTTAATGATGATAATATCGGTAAAGTTAATTTTCGGTAAATAACCTTATGCTAAATAAAGAAATCGCTCTAATCTTTATCCGTATCGCAGATATCCTGGAGATAAAGGACGATAACCCTTTTCGCATACGGGCTTATAGAAAAGCTGCTCAGCAGATTGAAAGCCTCTCAGAGGATGTTTCAGCGCTTCGTGATAAAAAAAAGCTGGAGGATATACCTGGTATAGGCAAAGATCTATCGAAAAAGATAGAGGAGTATATACGAACAAGAAAAATAAATTTCTATGAAAAGTTAAAGAAACAGACTCCAAAAGGCGTGCTTGAATTTATAGAAATACCGGGCGTAGGTCCAAAGACTGCCAAGGTACTTTATAAAGACCTCAAAATCAGAAATCTTGAAGACCTTCAGATACGTGCAAAGGCTGGGAAGATAAAAAATATTCCGGGGCTTAAGGAAAAAACTATAAACAATATACTTCAAGGTATTGATTTTTTAAAACAGTCTCGGGGCCGTATTCCGCTTCACATTGCTATAGGCATATCTAGCGAAATCATCTCTAAGTTAAAAAAAGTAAAGAATATTAAAAGAATAGAGGCCGCAGGCAGTCTTAGGCGGTCTAGGGAGACAGTGAGGGATATAGATATTGTGGCCTCATCAAAAAACCCTAAGAAGATAATGGCTGAATTTGTGAAGGTACCTAAGGCTGAGGATGTCGTAGCCCATGGATTAACCAAGTCCAGCATAAGAACCCACGGTAATGTCCAGGTAGATTTAAGGGTTGTGGGTGATGATTCTTATGGAGCGGCCCTGGCATATCTTACAGGCTCAAAGGCGCACAATGTTAGGCTGAGAGAAATAGCTGTAAGGAAGGGTTTAAAGATAAACGAATACGGTGTGTATAAAGTTAAAGGCAAAGCCAGGGCATCCGGAATGAGGATTGCCGGAAAAAACGAAAAAGAGATTTATGAATCTTTAAATCTTTCTTACGTTCCCCCCGAGATGCGAGAAGACAGAGGAGAGATAGAAGCAGCAGGGAAAAAAACTCTTCCGAAATTAATAGAAATAACAGATATAAAAGCAGATCTTCATATGCATTCTGAGGCAAGCGACGGAATTCTGAGCCTTGAAGAGATTGCTGAAATCTCAAAGAAAAAGGGATATGAATATATAGTAATTACCGACCATTCGAAAACACTAGGGGTTGCGGGCGGCTTAAGCAAAAAAGATCTTTTTAGGCAGATGAAGCAGATAGACATGATTAATAAGAAAATGAAGGGTTTAAGGATATTGAAAGGCACTGAGGTTGAAATACTCGGTGACGGTAGGCTGGATTATTCCGATGCAGTATTAAAAGAACTGGATTTCGTGATAGCCGCAGTGCACTCGGGTTTTAAACAACCAGAAAACGTGCTTACAGAGAGAATCATGCGGGCAATGGAGAATAAAAACGTGTCCATGATTGCACATCCAACAGGAAGGCTTATGGGTGTCAGAGACGCCTATGAAATTAATATGGAAAAAATACTTAAGTGTGCTAGGGATGCGAAGACGACACTTGAGATAAACTCCTATCCCGACAGGCTTGATTTAAACGATATAAACACTAAGGCTGCAAAGGAGGCGGGGGTCACGATTGGAATAGGTACCGATTCCCATACCAGAGAGCAGTTTGATAATATGGCCTTCGGCATAAGTGTCGCGCGACGGGGATGGCTTGAAAAGAAAGATGTATTAAATACCTTAAACCTCGAAGATTTCCTCCGGAAGATCAAGAAGACCTGAAAATATGCCTTGCACTTATAGCTAATGATATTATAATGATTATAAGATATGAACAAGAGCTTTTATATGAGAGTATGGCAGGATTTGGATCTTGCCGAGGTCAAAAAACACCTTCTTATTTGTGGTGATCCCTCGGGAGATTGTGCCAATTGTAGAGAAGTAGGCATAAATATTCAAAACGCTAAATCTTGCCCCACAGGTAAGACCGAATTCAAATACATGGCAACGCGGGTTACAGGAAGCACCTCTCAGGCCAAAAGACTTAAGGCAAAACGCCCCGATTTGATTGCTATTGATTTTTCTGATTTTAAGGATGCTAAGACCAGAAGCGAGGCACACAAATTTTTACGGTGATATGTTGAAAATTAGGCTTATACATATATTAGTCTTCATAGCGCTTCTACCTTTCCTCATGGGTTTTTTTAGGAAAACCTTCAATGTAGCCACAAAAAAGGATGATCTGATCCTTATTTCCACTGAACGGGAAAAGAATATAGGTGCTGCAGTTGCCAAGCAAGTAGAAAAGCAATTTAAGGATGTTGATGATCCTTTAATACAACTACGCGTTGAAAATATAGGGGAAAAGCTATCCGTTAGCTGCGAAAGAAAGGATCTTATCTATAGGTTTAAGGTCCTCAAGGCAGAGAAGGAAGACAATTATAATGCATTTGCGCTTCCCGGCGGTTATGTCTATATATTCGATGCCCTCGTGAATAAATTAAACAATGATGATGAAATAGCGGCGATTCTTGCCCATGAGCTAGGGCACATAACTGCCAAGCATAGCATTAAAAGAATGCAGAGTGCTATGGGCATGAATGCCCTTATGCTTTTGGGAGCCGGTATGCAAACCGATGGGAGGACATTTGCCAAAATGAGTGATGCGCTTACCGAGCTTATGATGTCATATTCTCGCGAGGCCGAAATCGAAGCTGACGTAATCTCCGTAAGGTACATAAAAAATGCCGGCTATAATTCTGAGGCTGTAATAGAGGTCCTTAAGATGCTTAAGAAGTTGAGGAAAAAAGGACCGGTAAGAAGATATATGCATTATAGGACCCATCCCTATCTTTCCGAAAGGCTCGCAAGGACGAGGACAGAGATTGATGGCGAGATGAGTTTTGACAGCTTTATAAATCTTCCCAAGGAGAAAGAAGATTTTTAGGAGGGAAATAAAATGGACGAGAAGACAAAAGAAAAAATAGACATACTGCTTGTAGATGACGAGAAGGATTTTGTAGATGCCGTGAGGTCCCTTCTTGAAGAAAGGGGTTTTAACGTAAGATCCGCCAATGATGGCGTAAGGGCGCTTGAAATGGTAACTGAAAATACGCCAGACCTTATACTGCTTGATATAGTAATGCCAAAAATGGATGGCATAGCCTTTTTAAAGAAATTAAAAGCACAGGAGAAAACAAGCAAGATTCCCGTGATTATGCTTACTGTAAGGGACGGCCAGGCGAATAGGAACATTGGCCTTGAGGCAGGCGCTTATGAATACATATCCAAACCTTATGATTCAATTGCCCTCCTCAGACAGGTGAGAAACATTTTAGAGAAAACAGGAAAACTAAAAAGGAGCGTGTCTTAACTATGGAATGTCATCAAATGGATAATTTGATCAAGTCTTACACGGAGGGGTCTTTGAGCGATGAGCGCACACACATCGTTGAAAGTCACCTGAATAGCTGCCCTAATTGCAAAGCAATGGCTAAAAAACAACAAAAGAGCCGTATTGCAGCGATGATATCCATTGTTGTAGCCTTATTATGCGTGTCCTCACTGCTTATATTTGGATTGATGGCTATGAGGGGTAGTTTTTCTAGAACTGGGGAGAGAATTGTTATCTCCAACATAATAATAGAGATCTTTTCCAAAGATCCTACAGGAGATTTGACGATAGTCAGGGATATCTCCAAACGTTATGATGGTATGATCGTTGGAGAGGATCCTCTTTCAATTAGGTTGAAGAAAGGCCGAGTTAACAGCTTTATAAGCAGTATGGACAAAATTCTGGTTTTTCCCCGTGGAACTTCAGAAAAAGTGGAAGATTTTGTTGGGCCGCTTATGGAAAACGATGAAGTAATTGTGAAGGTTAAGTTTATTTCTGAAAATAACTAAAAGATTAGAAGGAGTTACACAAGACAGATGAAGATAAATATTAAATACATAAAAGAAAAGGATCTTTTTGAAATGCAGGTGGTGGAGCCTCATCTTCGGGCCCATTTTCTTCTCACAAGAGATCATCTTAATAAATTGCGCGGAACCTTGGAACGCGCACTGCTAGATAGTAAGGGAAAACAGAAGTAAGCCTTTTTATGATAAAAGACATCATAAAGCAATCCAGAAGCTATAGAAGATTTGATGGGAATGTGAAAATCACAAGAGACACCCTTCAGAGTCTCGTTGATCTTGCACGGTTTTCTCCCTCCATGAGAAACCAACAGGCGTTGAAGTTTTTGTTATCTTGTGATAAGAAAACGAATAATTTGATTTTTCCCACCCTTGCATGGGCAGGGGCGTTGAAAGACTGGCCCGGCCCCGGAGACGGAGAAAGGCCAAGTGCCTACATTGTTGTTGTTGGGGATACAAAGATATCGCGCGATTTTGGTCCGGATTACGGCATAGTAGCCCAAAGCATTCTCCTGGGTGCTACGGAAATGGGATTAGGCGGATGCATGATAGGATCCATTAAGAAGGATGCGTTAAAGAAAAGTCTGTTGTTGGATGAACGATTTCAGATTCTCCTTGTTACAGCTTTGGGTAAGCCAAATGAACGCATTGTACTGGAGGACATAAAAGAGGGTAATGTACGGTATTATCGCGATAAGGACAGCTGTCATCATGTACCTAAAAGAACACTCAAAGAACTCATTATTTAAATATGTCAAATAGAAAAATTTTAGTATCTGTTATCGGAGGACACAAAGCAGACGCCGATGCCTTAAAGGCAGCCGAACGCACAGGTGAAATTATTGCCGAAGAAAAGTGTGTGTTGGTATGCGGGGGGCTTACCGGCATTATGGAGGCCGTCTGTAAAGGCGCAAAGAATAAAAAAGGACTCACTGTAGGCATAATTCCTGGCGAGGACAAAAGGGATGCTAATCAGTACGTTGATGTCGCCATAGCTACGGGAATGGGTTTTTCTCGAAATACCCTGGTAGCCGGAACTGCGGATATAGTAGTTGCTTTGCCCGGAGAATACGGTACTTTATCGGAAATAGGCTTTGCACTTAACGCAAAAAAACCAGTTTACGGTTTTGATACATGGGATATAAAAGGGGTAAGGAAACTAAAATCTTACGAAGAATTAAGGGATGTTTTACGAAAAGCCAAGGGCGATTAATAGATTAATAAAGGAGATAAAATGCAGAATGTAAATATTTTTGGTTTCCAAATTAAAGCGTGGGTGTGCGCTCTAGTTGTATTTTTAATTTGGGTTATTTTTTGGCTTCTTATTAAAAAGCTGGTTTATTGGAGGATGAAGAGATTCGCCAAAGCTACAACAACAAAGATAGATGATATTATTCTTCACTCGCTTGAAGTGCCATTAAATCTATTAATAGTTGCAAGCGGCGCTCTTTTAGTCCAACGCTTTTCTTTTTTTGCGGTAGAGGGCGATATGCTACAGTATTTAATAACGGTTTTTAAGATAACGATTATTATTGCTATGGTGATGTTTTTTGATAATCTTGCAAAGAATTCGATAAATACATATTCCGGTATAGTAGAAACACTTAAATCGTACGGTAGTGTAGCGCATGGATTTTTTAGGGTTATAATCTTTGGATTAGGCTTTCTTATGCTCCTTAGTTCCTGTGGGATAGCCATTACGCCGCTTATCGCATCTCTAGGCATTGGATCGCTTGCAATTGCTCTTTCGCTTCAACCGAGCTTGGAGAATTTATTTGCAGGTATTCAGATACTTTTTGATAAGCCCATACAAGTCGGACAATTTATTAAGCTTGATTCCGGAGAACAAGGGTATGTAGCAAAGGTGGGGTGGCGTTCTACGTGGATAAGGATGCTGCCAAATAATGTTGTTGTTATACCAAATATGCAAATAGTATCGAATAAGCTTGTGAATTACTATTATCCTGAGCAGGAAATGGCAGTATTAGTTCAGGTAGGGGTTCATTACGATTC
>JABMRN010000027.1 GCA_013202515.1 Candidatus Omnitrophota bacterium
CCGCTTCACCAAGGCACCATCTATCTTCGCCTTGAGTAATTTAAAAGGCTCATCGGTAAACTTAGCCAACTCCGAAAGGATACTACCCAGCTCCTTTTCAGTAAAGTCCTGCAGCGCCAACTTCATCTGATAGTAGTTATCAAATAAGCGGTCAAACCCTTTCGTGCCAGGGTTATTTTTGTAAATATCGTCAATAATTTTGAAATCACCAGCATAACCGTAGGGTTTTTTCAGACTCCATTCTATGTACACTCCCCTCATAAATATTTTGCGGATACGATTAACAAAAAGCTTTTTTAATTTCTCTATCTTATCCTTGTTCCCTGTAGTAATATTTGTCTTTTCAAAATCCATTATGTCCCGAAATATAGCATCTATTTCCGAGTTGAACTCATTCTGAAATTTGCCCCATTCATTAGGATGAACACGCAGGTATTCCTCGACCTCTCTTGCTCTTCTAAGATAGAGTTTTATGCGATTCCTTAGAGTGGTCTGAATCGCGCTAAGCCCCATACTTATACTGCGACTTTCAGCACTTTTTGTTTTATCCAAATCTATTCCCATGTAATTATAACCTTTCTTTTTTATGGCGTATTATTATCTAACGGCCTTTGCTTGTTTTTTCGACCATCGATCAAGCTCATCTTTGCTGAAGCGCCACTGTTTTCCGGCTCGTCTACATGGTACTTTACCATCGCGAACCCACCTGTAGATAGTTCGCTTGTTAACTCGTAAATACTTAGCCGCTTCTTCCGGAGTTAAGAATTCTGTGTCATTTTTCATATTTTCATGCCTCTCTTTTGTGACATACAACGACAAATTGATACTTTAGGGTATTTATAATTATACCTAATGATATGTAAAAAGTCAAATCAAGGCAGGATTTTTTTGATAAGAAGCTTTAACTCGGAAGATGGCTACTGAATATGCTCTTTAATTATCGCGCTAAGCTCCATAAGCTCGATGGGTTTCTTAATAACTCCTTTTACGCCAAATGATTTCGCTTTGTCTAGTTCTTCTCCTTCCTGCATCCCTGTCATAAGGATAATATTAGTATTAATATTCTGGTTTTTAAGCTCTGCAAGAACATCGATACCGCTCATCTCCGGCATGCGGATATCCAGAAAGACAAGAGATGGGTTCTTTTCTTTTATTATATTAATACCGTCCTTGCCATTAAGGGCTGTAATAACCGTATATTCCCGATCCTCTAGGAAAGACTTGATAAACTCGCATGCGCCTTCTTCATCATCAATAACTAATATCGGTTTTTTGTCATCCGGCATATAACCCCTTTCGTCTATTTATGTTACGTGGTGCATAGTATACAATATAAATCAAAAAATTGCAAATTTCAGGTGGGAAATTTTGGTGGGATTGCGTTTATAAGCCTTGATGCTTCGTTTAGGTCCTCCAAAGCCTTCTCAACAACCTCTTTTTTGACTTCTTTGCCCTGGCCAGCCGCCTCAAGCACTGTTTTTGGTAGGGTGGTGAGCTTATTTCTTATGTCTGCGGTTATATCATCCATTACGGTTTTTGACTTCATAAAGTAATACTCGTTGTGGTAGGTACCGGTTTTTCACTAGGATTCGCCTTCCACCCCTTTACCTTACCCTCTTTCAGGTAGAACGTAACCAAATCCCCTGACTCCTCAGTTGTCCAGTCACTGAAAGCGATCCATTCCTCATCATCGATTTTGCGATAGCCTTTTTGGGTAAGAGGAGTATAAATCTCATACAGCGCTTCTTTAGGCATGCCGACATAAACAATACCCATGGCTGTTGCAAGCTTTTCGGCTTGGTTCTCGGGGATGGGTTCGGCAAAGATTGATGGTATTAAAAAAGCATAAAAAATCATAACTATTATAAAAAGCCTCATTTAATCTTATCCTTTGACTTACGATGAATTATTTACCGTAATAATTTTTCGAGTTCGGCTTTTTTCTTCAGTAAATCCGGTTTCGCATGTTCGTTAACATGGCCTAATAACCAATCAATTTCTTTTATGGCCAGCTCATATCTTTTTGTTGCTTCATAGATATCTAAAAGCGTATTATGGCCTGACAACCGTACTATATTATGCTTGGCTTCTTTTATAGCCTTTAATGCCTTTTGTTCAGCTTGATCATATTGTTTTTGTTTATATTGCCTTCGAGCTTCCAGGGCATAATCATTGGCCGGATCAACTAATTCCCTTGCAGCTTTTTTTGCTCCCTCAATGTCTTCTTTGGTATCTATAAGCATTACACCGTCTTGAGGCAATTTTTTAACGTATTCAACATAATCGGCATCTACAGCTATGGGAATTTTCAAATATACCCTACGCCCTTTTCTAAAACAAGTTTCAATGGCCGTGCTTCCCTTTTTTATAATACCTTTCAAGTTGCCACTTTCATCGACTACGTTTAAATCTACGTCCTTAACAATTCTCACTTCACGCTTAACTGCTTTAGTCCATATTTCGCTCCATGCTATTTGGAATGCAATCAAAAAGCCTAATGCGATAACAAACGAAAATATGGCAACCAAAATCATGCTTAACTTACGAGAAATCTTTTCTTTTGTTCGGATAATCTTGGCAATTAAAAAACCGCCTAGTACACCAATAACGAATATCACTGAAGCAAATTTAAGCAAAAAATTTACGCTCATAGTTTATACGTATTTCTTTTCAAATGATTTGACGAAACAATAAACACTCCCACAGATAATACCGATACCAAACAAAGGAATCAGCAGGGTTGCTAAAAATTGCCA
>JABMRN010000340.1 GCA_013202515.1 Candidatus Omnitrophota bacterium
AAGGCAATGTCTCAGGTTGTGGGTGGTGGAAAAAATGATTTTGTCCCTAATATTGGCGACAAAGACGCTGGAGCTATACGGTCTTGCGTTAATAATATAGATGCTAATACACACGGTATAAGCATGGTAACCTGGTATAGCAGACACAGGTCATTTTTCAAGATAGTCGCAATCACACTGATTGTGGCTTTTTTATTTCAACAGACAGGGGCAGCAGGCGATCTTTTAGAATATAAAAGGCGGCAATCAGAATCGCTAAGAAACTTGCTTCCAACGGGCCAGGAGTCTGACCAAAAATCAAGAAGCCTGCCTTCCGATTTAAAGCGCATGGAGTCAAGACACCATGAGATAATTCGTTTGAAACAGGATATAGATGAAGGCGTGCTGGGGCTTCAAGATGGCATAAAGAAGAAGGTTGCGGAAAGTGCTGAAGAAGACTTACCGTTAAAGGGGCCCAGAGGCACTGGCGGCCCTGAAGGCGATGGCAAAGCTGCAGATTACACACTTACAAATCCAGACCAGCAAGATAACCCCCACGATCTAAACCAAATACAAAATCCTACAAATTCTACAGGTCTTGATAAGTATGACATAACAAGGCTGGATGCCGGGCAACTAGCCGCATGGATGGCCGGCACACAAGCCGAGACTGATGATGAAACAGGCGAACAATACTGGGTGGGTTACGGCGCCATAGCGGACCCCGATGACGATAGAAAAATCCAGGAGATAAGATACGACATGCACATGAGTACCGCTGATGAGAAGAAAATAGACTATATCTTAACCGGCTATGTCCTGAACGAAGAGTCCGGTGAATATGAGGCAAGCTACAAAATAGAATACGAATACAATGCAAGCGGAGACGTTGAAGAAACCAATAAATACGACATAACAGGCGATGAGGAAAAGCTGGTTGAAAAGGCAACTTATGAAGGATCCGATGATGATAACAGAATCTCAAAAATAGAATATTTCAAAGACGAAGAGCTAACCGAAAAAAAAGAGTTCACTTACGGTGGTGACGGTGAACTTGAAAAAACAACAGATTATAAATTCATAAAGGATAGTGAAACAGGTGAGACAGAAGAAAGAAAAACCTCCGAGACTTTCTTTACAGGCGAAAAAAAGAAAGAAAAAGCCGATTACACTTTAGAATATAACAAAGACAGCGAAGTAACCTCTACAACAATCTATTTCTATAAAAACGGAGGCAGGGCAGAAACGGCCGAAGACAAGGAAGCCAAAACAAAGGCAGCTACGTACTGGGGCAACGTAAGAGAAGACGAAAACGGTGAATATGTGCTTGTTGATGAAGACGGCGAATACCTGATAGACGAAGAAACGGGGGACCATATACTCGCCAAGAAGAAAACCGAGCTATTCTTTGATAGGTCAATTGACAGGATACCGGGCGAGGAAGTTGCTGATTACAGAATAGACTACAATAGAAACGGCGTTGCTACAAAGATAAGCATATATCTTTATGTTGACGGCAAAAGGGCAGAAGACGCTAATTACAGAGAGACCATGACAAGTATTATTACGTATTATTGGGAGGAAGGCCTTGATGCGGACGGGGACGGTAAAATAACCGAGGAGGAATTAGAAAACGCCGTTAAAAAATCTCAGACATTCTTTGATTATGAATTTCGTCTGAAGGGTGAAGAGATCGCTGATTATACTATAGCTTTCCAGGGAGACGGCGAAACAATAAAAGACACTACGGTCTATTTTTATGAAGGCATTAAGAGGGCCAAGGATTCAACAACATATGACAGGATGGCAAGAAGCGTAACATACTGGAACGGTGATGTTCTGGATGAAGAGGGAGAAATCAAGGAAAATACAAAGAAAAAATCTGAAACATTCTTCCAGTTTAAGGAAGATGCCGAAAGGGGCGAGGAGCTCGCCGATCTCACAATTTCTTATTACAGAGACGGTGAGACCCCCAGGGAGTCGGTTATATATTTTTACGAAGGTAATAAAAGAGCTGCTGAAGCTGATCCGTATGAGGACGGCCTTGAGAGAACAGCGAGTTTCTGGGGAGATGCCGCGGAAGCGCTAAGCCTTTTGAACGGGGACGGAACATATAATATTGAGGCCATAAAGGATTTTATGCTCACGAAGTTTGATATCGACATATCTTCGTTAGGTACGGCGTCTGCTTTTATTACGGAGCTGCTTAATCTTATTTCAGACGGAAACGCCGCTCTCATAGAATTTATCCTCAATCTTGATCTTGACATGGTTTTGAGCGCTGAAAACCTGACCGAAACACTTTTAGCGCTTTTCGGAGGAGATAGTTATCTGATAAGCCTTCTCTTGGCCATAGATATGAGTGCCGTATCTTCTAAAGAGGATTTTATAAGAGAACTCTTTAAAGCTGGTGGCATAGGTGAGGATGAGGCGATTCTTGGAGCTATCCTTCTTTCCATGGACTTGACGGAATATACGTCGATAGAAGATTTTGTGCGGGCATTTATTAACGAAGCTGCAGGAAAAGGTGTTTTTGAAGATGCGCTGGAATTGGCGCTTTTACATGCATTAGCAGCAGGATACACGCTTGAACAAACTCTCCAAAACCTTATCTCGTTGG
>JABMRN010000341.1 GCA_013202515.1 Candidatus Omnitrophota bacterium
CGTTAGAGTATGATCTTGTGGCGGAAGTATTAAAATGACACTATCAAATAAACTAACTATATCAAGAATTGTCCTGACTTTTATATTCATGATTTTTCTTTTTTCGAAAGGCTTTACTTCAAAGTGCCTTGCCCTTATTGTTTTCTCAATAGCTGCTCTTACAGATTTTCTCGACGGGTTTCTTGCAAAAAAGAGAAATGAGATTTCTGATTTCGGCAGATTTATGGATCCTATAGCCGATAAGATCCTTACCCTAGCTGCATTCCTTGCATTCGTTGAGATGAAGCTGATTCCAGCCTGGACAGTTGTAGTAATTATTTTCAGGGAGCTTATAATTACAGGCCTTCGGTTAATGGCCCTTAAAAGGGGTGAGATCATCGAAGCCGGTCGCGGTGGCAAGCACAAGACATTTTCGCAGATGTTATCCATTATCCTCATACTTTTTTTCATATTGTTTAAGGAGGCAGGGGTAGCAGTTTTTCATTTTTGGAATACATCATTTGAATATTGGTATAAGCAAATTATATTTTTTATGATATTGGTTACAGTTTTTTTGACGGTTATAAGCGGTATCTCTTATATCCTGCGCAATAGGATATACATAGGTAATAGCCATGGTGCGAAATAAAATAGCGAAATTTACATATACTTGTTTCTATATAGGATACCTGCCGTTAGCCCCAGGTACATGGGCTTCTCTTGCGGCGCTCGGTGTCTATTACCTCTTAAGAAACCATCCCTTAATTTATGTTGTTTTAACCCTTCTTGCGATTATATTGGGATTCTGGTCTTCATCGATAGGGGAGAAGGAATTAGGGCGGAAGGATCCACCGGAAGTTGTTATCGATGAATTTTCATCTCAGCTTCTCGTGTTTGTATTTATTCCCTTTAATCTACTGAATCTATGTTTAGGTTTTATCTTGTTCAGGGCTTTCGACATTTTTAAAATTCCCCCTGTAAAGAAACTAGAACGACTTCCGAGAGGATGGGGCATAATGCTTGATGATATAGCTGTAGCTATATTTGTTAACATAATTCTCAAGTTGACAACTTTCCTTTAAGTCTATATAATACGTACTATGATGATCAAGAAAATATTAATAACACTAATTCTTCTCAGCCTTGCGGTTACTTCACACGCTAGGATAGCCAATTTATACCATAGGTATGGAGATTTCCCTGAGATAAAGGTCTATCTGGAGAAGGTAATAGATGAGTCCAACAATAAGGATGTAGAAATAGACTTATTTAAACAAGTCTTTAAAGAGGTTATAGAAAACAGAAAAAACATCAAATTTGTTTATGTTACTAACAAGAAAGAAGCAGACGCAATAGTTAGGGTAAAGATAAAGAGTCATATGTTTACCCAAAATGCCCTACCATCGTTTACTAGTACTTTTGCTTTAGTAGCTGATGCAACAGCACCTAAGAGTTCAGGAAAAATTGTCGTTGACTACGAGGTGTATGCTCCTGGTAAAGAAGGCCCCATTCTGGTTTATGAAGATTTTACGACAGAAGCTAGAAGGCCTAGGATCATGATTACAGGGAATAAAGGTTATGCATATGCAGTCCGCAGAAATGTCAACAAATTCATCTATGAGGCTTTTTACGAGCAAAGAAGGGAATGATTTTTTTTGACCTCCTATTTAATTATTTTACAAATATATATTGACAAAAGACAAAATGATTGGTAGAATAAAATGACGCGTGAAGTGGGGTATAGTATTCACGCGTCTTTGGCACGAACCATCTGAACGATGTGTGCCTTTTTTGTATTAATTTTATTTTACTACACATGTAGAATTTGTCAATAGAATTTGGCAGTCCAAAAACACGGTTATGATGGAGGATTATTTGTCAAGATTTTTGTATTTATTGATTGTGTGCGCCCTTATATTCAACAGAAACGCTTACGCAGGTCAGGCAGAGTGGGTAAGCGCGAACATCGATATAAGTGATAACGATTTTACCTGTATGGCTATTGACCCGCAAAGACCAGGTACATTATATTTAGGTACGGAGGATTATCTGTATCGCAGCATGGATAATGGATTGAGTTGGGATACAATATTTAGCTGTAGAGTTGAAGATAGAGGTCTAAACGATATCTTTGTAAGCGACGATTCAGTGCTTTATATAGCAACAGAAGAGGGATCGTATTTATCGCGTGACCATGGAAAGAGTTGGGATGATATTTTCGGGGAAACAATCTTCAAGAATAAACCAGCTAAGAGCGTGGTTCTGGGTAACGATAAAGAGAATTTCTATTTATTGACCAACGGTAACCTTTACAAAATAAAAGCTGATGATTTTTCATGGCAGAAGATATACAACACCTCTACTGAGATAGGTGAGAGTGAATCTATCGATGAGGAATATCTAGACGAAGAGACGGTTGTGCTTAAAGGCCTGACGATAGACGGAGTAAACAATGTATATCTTTCAACCAACAGAGGTCTCCTAAAGTCCGCCGACGCTGGAATTACATGGCAGAGGGTCGATGAATTGGGACTTATCAGTAATGACATCAACTTCTGTTTGCCATCGAAGGTAGAAAGAAATAAAATTTATACTGCAACATCAGCAGGTGTTTTTGAATATGACACAAGCGAAAACAAATGGATCAGTATTTATAAAGGGCTCGAGTCTAATGACGTAAGATATCTTTCTTTTAATTCTTTAGCAGAAAGTTTTATATATTGCCTTACAAAAAATAATGTCTACAAAACCATTAAGAGCACGAAAGATGTCGAAACGATTTATGCTGATTTCAGAAATGAGCCGTCTATAAGAGAAGTGCATGAGATGGCAATTAACTATGCAGAGGTATCACCGGATAAAATAAAAAGATGGAGAAAGCAGGCAGGCATGAAGGCCGTTTTTCCCAAGATTAGCTTCGGTTTTGACCGAGATATGGATACAAATATCAACATTGACAGGGGAGGCACAAATGATCCCGATTTATTTATTTTCGGACCCGACTCAGAAAGCTGGAATTGGGATCTTTCATTAAGTTGGGATTTAAGCGATCTTATCTACAATGAAACACAGACCTCTATTGATGTTCGTGGTAAATTAATGGCGCAGCTTCGAGAAGACATATTAAACGAAGTGACGCGTGTCTATTTTGAAAGAAGACGTCTTCTCTTAAAGACAGTGCAAAGCCAATCTGAAACCCACCGCGAGAACGTCGAAGAAAAACTAAGAATCGAGGAGCTTACAGCTTTACTCGACGCATTTACCGGAGGTGAATTCTCCGATGCGATTGAGACGCGCGGCTTGTAAAGATCTGAAGAAAACCTCAGGTAAATTTTGCTCGGATATCTCGGTAGAATCACCCAGTATGCTTATTTTTGGCAACTGCTGCAATTTTTCTTCTTGACATTAACTAATTCATTGATACAATATTGACACTATCATGGAACTTAAAGGTAAAGTAACATTTATCACCGGTGGGGCTAGAGGCATAGGCTTGTCTATTGCCAGGAAGTTTGCCGAAGTCGGTTCAGATATCGCTATATGCGATGTTAATGAGAAAAGCTTGGATGAGGCAGCATCAGCTCTTAAGGCGTCGGGCAGACAGGTTATGACCGGCAAGATTGATGTGACTAAATTTGAGGAAGTTCAAAGCTTTATCCAGAAAATCCTTGACAAATTTGAAAGAATAGATATACTTATCAACAACGCGGGAATAACGCGTGATGGTCTTTTGGTAAGAATGTCAGAATCAGACTGGGACGCAGTGCTCGATGTCAATTTAAAGGGCACGTTCAATTGCACAAAGGCTGTTTCAAAGCCTATGATGAAGCAGCGTGGCGGAAAAATAGTGAGTATTGCTTCTATTATAGGTATAACGGGAAATCCTGGACAGGCCAATTACGCAGCATCAAAAGGCGGAATAATAGCTTTTACTAAGTCGATAGCAAAAGAGTTGGCCTCAAGAAACATAAATGTTAATGCAATAGCGCCAGGTTTCATAGAAACTGATATGACATTGAAGTTATCAGAAGATCTTAAGAACAGTATGCTTAAAATGATACCGTTAGGTAAGTTTGGGAAGACTGAAGACGTAGCGAATTTGGCTTTATTTCTTGTAAGCAACGATTCCGCTTATATAACTGGACAGGTGATCCAGGTTGATGGCGGAATGGTTACGTAAAAAGATGTAAGGAGGAAGTAGATGGCAATCGATATTCAGAAGATCAAATCAATTATTGCAGAACAGCTCGGAGTCAAAGCAGAAGAAGTAACCGATGGGGCAAAATTCGTTGAAGATTTAGGCGCTGATTCCCTGGATACCGTGGAGTTGGTCATGGCCCTCGAAGAAGAATTCGGGATAGAGATACCCGATGAGGATGCAGAAAAGATGACCACTGTCGGCGAAGCAATGAAATATATCGAAGAAAAAGCCAGCTCGAAGTAACCACGAGACATAAATATAATGGACAGAAAAAGGGTGGTTATTACCGGCGTTGGTGTAATTACGCCGGTAGGCAACACGGTCGAAGGCTTTTGGAAATCACTGGTAGAGGGAAGAAGCAGTGTTAGGCGTATAAGCTGTATAGACGCCAAAAATTTTTCTAGTCAGATAGCCGCAGAAGTGTTAGATTTTGATCCCTCCGTATATTTAAATTCCAAAGAAATAAGAAAGACGGATCGTTTTGTGCAGTTTGCAATAGCTGCTACTAAAGCGGCAATCGATTCTAGCAACTTGGACCTTTCAAAAGAAAACACTGACAGAATAGGTATCATAATAGGTTCAGGCATAGGTGGACTGCACACGATTGAGTCCGAGCACAATAAATACATTGAAAGAGGGCCTGAGAAAGGCGCTCGAAAGATGTCCCCATTTTTAATTCCGATGTTGATCGTAAACATGGCCGCGGGATACGTGTCAATGTATTTTAAGATAAAAGGACCCAATACAGCAATTGCAACGGCGTGCGCGAGTGGAAATCACGCAATCGGAGATGCATTTCGTATTATTCAGATGGGTGATGCCGATGCCATGGTTGCAGGTGGATCGGAAGCTGCAATCACGATAATGGGTTTTGGTGGTTTCTGTGCCTTGAGGGCTCTTTCTACCAGAAACGACGCTCCTGAGAAAGCAAGCAGACCTTTCGATAAGGACCGTGACGGTTTTGTTATGGGTGAGGGTGCCGGCATCGTTGTGCTGGAAGAATTGGGACATGCGCTTAAGAGAGGCGCAAAGATTTATGGAGAAATCGTCGGCTACGGTATGAGCGGAGATGCTTATCACATGACAGCTCCTGATCCAGAGGGCGGTGGGGCTACAAAGTGTATGCGTATTGCCTTAGAAAATGCGAATATAGCTCCTGAGGAAGTAGATTATTTAAATGCACACGGAACCTCAACATATTTTAACGACAAAATAGAAACCGTAGCCGTGAAAAAAGTTTTCGGGGAATACGCTAAGAAGCTCGCTATAAGCTCAACAAAATCAGTAACAGGTCATCTTCTAGGAGCAGCAGGCGGCGTTGAACTGATAGCTTGTGTTCTTGCTATGAGAGATAATTTAATTCCACCCACAATCAATTATGAAACACCTGATCCGGAATGCGATTTAAATTATACTCCTAATGAAGCTGTCAAGCGAGAGACAAGTGTAGCAATGTCTAACTCTTTGGGATTCGGCGGTCATAACGCATCCTTGGTAGTAAGGAAATATAAGTAGACAGCGCAGTTAACCCCTGCATCTAAACCTTAAGTCAATTCCAAAAACGAAACGGAGAATTAAATATGGATTATTTATTGTCAGAAGAACAGAAGATGATAAAAGAGCTTGCCAGGAAAATTGCAGAAGAGAAAATTAAACCGGTAGCCGCAGAATATGACGAAAAGGAAGAATTTCCCTGGCCCATAGTGAAGATAATGGCTGAATCCGACCTTTTTGGGATATTCATACCAGAGCAATACGGTGGTACAGGAGGCGGTGTTTTGGATTTGGCAATTGCTACCGAGGAGCTATCGTGGGGATGCGGAGGCATTGCATTGGCTTATGCCGCAACAGGCCTAGGGACATTTCCAATTATTCTTTTCGGAAACGAAGAACAAAAGAAAAAGTACCTTCCTGACATTGCAAGTGGGAAGAAACTGGCTGCATTTGCCCTGACAGAGGCAGAAGCGGGTTCAGATGCCGGGAGTATTCGAACCACTGCGAAAAAAGACGGGGATTACTATATATTAAATGGAACAAAACAGTGGATTACAAATGGCGGAGAGGCCGAGATCTACAGTGTCGTTGCCATGACCAATAAGGCAAAGGGTGCCAGGGGAGCAAGCGCTTTTATCGTAGAAAAAGGAAACCCGGGCATCGATTTTGGAAAAAAGGAAAAAAAGCTTGGGATAAGGGGTTCGGCTACAAGAGAAGTTATATTTACAGACTGCAAAGTCCATAAGGACAATTTGATTTCTAAAGAAGGTATGGGATTCATAGTAGCTATGAAAACCTTTGACTACTCAAGACCGGGCGTTGCTGCCCAGGCAGTAGGCATAGCCCAGAGGGCTCTTGATGAAGCTCTCGAATATGCCCACAAAAGACATCAGTTCGGTGCGCCGATATCAAGCTTTCAAGGTATACAGTTTATGCTGGCCGACATGGCTATCCAAATTGAAGCGGCAAGGGCGCTTATATATTCGGCCGCAAGGATGATTGATTCAGGCGCAAAAGACATTGCAAAAGTCTCAGCGATGTGTAAGACCTATGCATCGGACGTGTGCATGAAGGTAACCACCGATGCTGTACAAATACTCGGTGGCTACGGATATATGAGAGAGTATCCGGTTGAAAAGTTAATGCGTGATGCCAAGATTACCCAGATATACGAGGGTACTAATCAAATTCAGCGTAGCGTGATTGCATCTCATCTGATTAAAGAGTTATCAAAAAAGAAAAAATAATCAAATTACTGGGGCAGGTCTCGTTGCATGGCATAGTGTCCGGAACAGGCCTGTCCCGTAACGTTATGAGGATAAAGTGAATATAGTTGTTTGTATAAAGCAGGTCCCAAATACCACAGAGGTTCGAATAAACCCAGAGACGAACACCCTCATAAGGGAAGGGGTTGAGAGCGTTATAAACCCTTTTGATGCATACGCGATAGAAGAAGGCGTGAGATTGAAGGAAAAATTCGGGGGGAAGGTTACAGTCGTTACAATGGGTCCTCCTCAGGCAGTGGATGCGCTTAGGGAAGCCATATCTCTTGGTTGTGATGAAGCAGTGCTTGTTACTGATAAGAGATTTGCCGGAAGCGATACTTGGGCAACCAGTTATACTATTTCCCAGACAATAAAGAAAATCAAGGACTACGATATTGTAATATGCGGTAAACAGGCTTCTGATGGAGATACCGCGCAGGTTGGGCCGGGGATTTCTACTTTTCTTGATGTGCCCCAGGTTACCTACGTGAAGAAAATCGAAGAAATTAAAGATGGCAAGGCAAAGGTTGAAAGGATGACGGAAGAGGGATTTGAGATCATCGAAGTTCCTCTGCCTGTTCTTTTGACAGTGGTCAAAGAAATAAACGAACCACGCCTGCCTTCGTTAAAAGGGAAAATGAAGGCGAAAAAGGCGGAAATAACCAAGTGGGATGCTGACACAATAGACTGCAATGTCGATCAGATAGGACTTAACGGTTCTCCGACCAGGGTAGTTAAGATATTTACCCCTCCTCCAAGAAAAAGTGGACAGATTCTTAAAGGAGAACCCCATGAGATTGCGGAGAAATTAGCGAATTTATTAAAAGGCGAGGTAATTTAACATATTTATGAGCGGAGAGAGAATACAAATAATATTGGATAAATGTACAGGCTGCACACTATGCGTGAAGGCATGTCCGTTTGCCGCCATAGAGATGAAAGATAGAAAAGCGGTCATCGATTATAATAAATGTACTTTGTGTGGTGCCTGCAAAGAGGCATGCAGATTTGATGCTATTAAAATAGAGCTTGAAGCAACGCCACATTATGATCTGAGCCTTTATAAGGATGTATGGGTATTTTGTGAACAGAAAAACGGGATAATTCAGTCGGTTTCATATGAACTGCTGGGCGAGGGCAAAAAGCTCGCTGCTAAATTAAAAAGTCGGCTTTGTGCAGTCCTTTTGGGACACGAATTAGAGGAAAAAGTATCTGAACTCTATACGCGTGGGGCTGAAGTCGTTTATTTGGTTGACTCACCTAAATTGAAGCATTACCAGGATGAACCTTATACTGAAATTCTTTCAGCCCTTGTGCACGAGTACAAGCCAGAGGTTTTTCTTTGCGGGGCAACCGTTATAGGTCGCAGTCTCATGTCCCGTGTAGCAGTTAAAATTCATGCCGGGTTGACTGCTGATTGTACGGGCCTTGATATTGACGAGAAGGAAAAATTACTTCTTCAGACTCGACCCGCCTTTGGCGGAAACATAATGGCGACCATTATAACGCCTAATCATAGGCCGCAGATGGCTACAGTTAGGCACAAGGTAATGAAAGAGGCTGACGTTGATGATAATTTAAAGGGCAAGCTAATAAAGAAGACCTATGAGGATTCTCTCTTTTCTTCCAGAAGCAGGCTTTTGGATGTTGTCGAGGAGGTTGAGGAGACTGTGAATTTGGCCGAGGCGGATATCATTGTTTCGGGAGGCCGAGGTGTGGGCAAACCTGAGAATTTTGAAATTATAAGAGATTTAGCCAAAGTACTAAATGCTGCAGTAGGTGCCTCCAGAAGCGCTGTTGATGCAGGCTGGATACCGTATTCCCATCAGGTCGGACAGACAGGCAAGACCGTTTGCCCAAAGGTATATATTGCATGCGGTATAAGTGGTCAGATTCAACATTTAATCGGCATGCAGTCCTCAAAGATAATCGTTGCTATAAATAAAGATCCAGATGCCCCTATATTTAAGGTAGCGACATATGGCATAGTAGGGGACCTCTTTCAGATTGTTCCTGCCCTGACGAAGAAATTCCGCGAAGTATTAAAAAAGTAATAAAATCACAAGCTTTTTCTAGCAGCTAATAAGCTCTATATATTCAGGTGTAAATAATTTTTTTTACAACTTGACAAGTACAGCATTCATATATATACTTAGACATAGCTAATTAAACATATACAAAGGACTATTCATGTTTTACACAGAACAAGTGCAGAAGAAATATAATATACAGCAGGTTGCCGATATGATAGGTTTATATAAAGGTACTATTAAGAACTACGAGAGAAAGAAGATCTTTCCGAAACCCAAGAGAAATCCCATCAACAAATATAGAGAATATCACGAAGAAGATATTGAGATATTAAAGAGGATATTAATTAAGGGTAAATAACCTATTTGACAAAGGATGGCCTTGAGCAAAATCGAGAAATGACAACGCAAACATTGGAGGATTAATGTATTTCAAGAGACTGGAAATTATAGGATTTAAATCATTTGCTAATAAAACAAAGCTAAAATTTGAACCGGGTGTTACGGCAATAGTAGGGCCCAATGGCTGCGGCAAAAGCAATATATCGGATGCTATCAAATGGGTTCTTGGCGAGCAGTCGGCAAAAGTGCTGCGAGGTTCGCGCATGGAAGACATTATATTTAACGGTACTTCAAGCAAGGAAGCAATTAACATGGCAGAGGTCTCCCTTGTGCTTTCAAATAAAGATAAAGTCCTGCCGATAGATTATGAGGAGGTAACGATAACCAGAAGGCTATTTAGATCTGGCGAAAGCGAATATGTTATAAATAAGATGCCGGTTAGGCTGAAGGATGTAAACGAACTTCTAGCAGGTACCGGCATGGGAACGAGCTCTTATTCTATTATTGAACAGGGAAAAATTGGACAAATCCTAAGTTCCAAGCCTGAAGAAAGAAGATATATATTTGAAGAGGCAAGCGGCATTACTAAATATAAGATAAAAAAGAAAGAGGCACTAAGGAAGCTTGAGCACACAGAAAATAATCTTGTACGCCTCAATGATATTATAGGTGAAGTGGAAAGGCAGATAAAGTCGATAGAGCGGCAGGCTAAGAAAGCAGAAAAATACAAAACCGATTTCGATATTCTAAAGGAACTAGAATTAAAATTTTCAGGTTCCAAATACAAAAATATAAATAATGAACTCAAGGCCATATCCATGGAAAGCCTTGATTCGAAAAAAAGACAGGAGGAATTAACCGCGGCATTAAAAACCTTTACTGTAGACAGGCACTCCTCAAAAGTCCTTATTGATGGGATAAGCGAAGATTTACAGAGATCCCAGCATCTATCGTCGGAAACAGCTGCCTCTATCGAAAAAAACAGACATACTATTAAGGTTGACACTGAAAGAATAGAAGAACTTAGAATACAGATGGAAAATTTAAAAAATGAAATTGATTTACTTGAGGAGAAAAAGAGAAAGAGAGAAGAAGATCTTTCGGGTGGCGAAAAAGAACTTGTTTCAATATCTCAAGTCAAAGAACTAAAACAGAGGAATTTGGATGAACATGACAAGAAATTAGATTCAATTTTAAAAGACATAGAAACTTTCCAATCGGAAATAAAATCCTCAAAAAGTAAGAGGCTAGACTTGTTGTCGGCACAGACAAAGACAAAGAATGAGTTAATAAAACTAGGCGCTGATATTCAGAATGAAAAGGCCAGACTTAGACGTCTTAAAATAGAAAGAGAGAACATACAGGGCGAGAGGGATTCGCTGGATAATAAGGCAAAAGACGTAAACGAAACGTTCGATTCTACTAAACAAGCTTTGGAAGACGAAAAGAGTCTTATAGGGACACTTAAAAAGGAGATGCAAGAGTTAGAAGAATTACTGAAAGAAAAGCAGCAAACAATAATAGCCCTTAGGAATAGAAAGGGTGAACTAGAGTCAAAACTTGAGATTTTAAAGGAATTGATCAAAAATCAAGAGGGTTTTTCTAAGGGCGTAAAAGCAATACGATCCCAGTATCAACAATCCGCTGTTGTTGCTGATATGATTACCGTTCTGCCGGGTTACGAAAAAGCGGTAGAATCAGTATTAGGCGACCTGGCCCAGTCTATTCTTGTAAAAGATGGTGGAGAGAAGTCTGAGTTAATACGTTTTATTAAAGAGGGCAATTTTGGAAAAGCCAACTTCATTATACGTGAAGACGCAATTCGTTATAGGCAGAGGCCACCTCGGCCTAAATTAAAGGAATGCTCGCATTTAATGAATTTCCTTAAGTTCAGCGACGATTTAAAAGAAGCAATAATGTATCTTTTTAGGGATACGTATCTTGCCGCAAGCCGAGAGGAAGCTGACGAAATGTTTCTGAAGTTTAAGGACCGCAGGTTTGTTACTACGGAAGGGTACTTAAGAGAAGGGCCCAGGGTGTTAGCCGGTTCGGACACAGACATAGGTGCTTCTATCGTGGGTCGTCGTAACAGGGTAAAGACGATAGATGAGGAAATAGCCCGCATAATTTCACAAATTGAGAACGAAACTAGAGAGGAAAAGTCTAAAGAGGATGCATTGAGCCAACAAAGGGTTAAGGTGTTAAGCGAAGAGGAAGTCATAAGAGAAAAAGAAACGGAATTTGCAAATATCACTGCCGAAAGAAACACCCTTTTAAACGAGATAAAAAAAATGGAGGATGAGTCTCTCGTTATCAATACAGAAATAGAAGATGTCACGAGTTCCTTGAGTGCTATTGCCAGCAAAGGTGACGAGCTCAACGAGCTTCTTAATAAAGAAGAAGAAGAATCCTCGCGCATGGAAGAAGTTGCTCAAAACTGCGAAAAAGTGATAAAAGAAAGGGCAGCTCAGAAAGAAGAGACCCTTGTAAATATTGCTAACCTGAAAGGAGAGCTCTCGAGCATAAATGTTTCTCACGACAATATATCGGCAAATCTGAACATGAGCAAACAGGAATGCGACGATATTAAGAAAGAAAAAGATTCCAAAAAGATGCGGAGAGATTCCTCCTCAGGTCGGATAGATGAACTTACTGAGGAAATAAAATCCTTAAGCGAGGAGAAGGAAGTCCTGCAAGAGAAAAAGGCCTCACTCGAATCAAAAATATTAAGCTTAACCGACCGAAAACTTATAGAAACTGAGGAGTTTAGCAAAAAAGAGCAGATTGTAAGCGAGAAAGAAGAAGAGCTCGAAGTCCTGCGAAACAACGGAAGGGATCTTGAGATAAAATCCACAGAGATAAAGTATAAAAAGTCTTCATTAATTGAGAGAATAAACCAGGCCTATAAGGTTGAACTCGAAAACCTAATGGTGGAAATAGATGAAAATACAGACTGGGACGAAATGCAGGAAAGAATAAAAGAATTAAAAGGTATGCTGGATAAGATGGGTCCTGTGAACCTCGTGGCCATAGAGGAGCACAAAGAGCTCGAAGAGCGCTATTCCTTTTTGACGCGACAGAGAGACGACTTAGTAAATGCGAAGGAATCGCTCTACAAGGCTATAACCAAGATAAACGCGACGACGAAAAAACTTTTTATCGAGACCTTCCAGAAGGTTCAGGTAGAATTCAGAAACTATTTCAGAATGCTGTTTGGGGGAGGCCACGCCGAAGCATTTCTTCTGGATGAAAGGGATATTCTTGAAAGCGGTATAGAAATAGTTGCCAGGCCCCCCGGCAAAAAGCTGCAGAATATATTGCTTCTTTCCGGAGGAGAAAAGGCACTTACTGCAATAGCGCTTTTATTTGCAATATTTAAGATTAACCCCAGTCCTTTTTGCATACTAGACGAAATAGATGCTCCTCTCGACGAGACGAACATAGATAGATTTACAAGGGTATTGCAAGAGTTTGTGAAAATGTCCCAGTTTATCATGATTACGCATAACAAAAAGACCATACAGATGGCAGACCTCTTATATGGTATTACCATGGCAGAGAAAGGGGTTTCGAAGATTGTTTCTGTAAAGTTTGCCGAGGATAGCGAGGAAGAAAAAGATAAAGCAAAGATTATGGTGTAAACCTCTTACTAGAGGCTGTGTTGGATAGGCGCATAACCTACCCCTTAAATCGCTTCAGGAATTTCTTAATGCCCCTTCTATAAACGCAAGTTTTGTTTTTACCTGATTTCTTTGCTTCATAGAGGGCGTTGTCTGCCTTGTCGATTAATCCGTTCTTGTCGCTTGCATCTTTGGGAAAGGAAGCAATGCCGAGTGAGATTGTTAAAATAGGTACCTTGTCTGCCCTTGAATGTTTTGTGAAAAATGTTTCAATTTCTTCTCTCAGTCTTTCGGCGATTAGCTTTGCATCTTTGTTATCCGTATAAGGCATAATAATACAGAATTCTTCGCCTCCGTACCTTGTTACGATGTCGCCTTGTCTTGATTTTTCGTTCAAGATTTGCGCTGCACGCCTCAATGCTGCATCCCCCTTCTGATGTCCAAGCGTATCGTTGTATATCTTGAAATTATCCACATCAATCATAACAAGGCTAAGGGGTGTTTCACTCAATTTAGCCTTTTCTATAGATGAGCCCAGTCTCTTATGAAATTCACCCGAATTCCATAGTTTCGTGAGCCAATCAGTTTTTGAAAGAAGGACAGTTTTTTCATACAGGCGCGAATTCTCAATTGCAAGGCCAACGTGATTGCCAAACATCGTAAGAATCCTTATATCAGACTTTGTTATGGGTTTTTTAGTGAATACGTTGTCGACGAGTATAGCACCGAGAACTTTGTCTTTTGACTTTAGTGGAATAGTAACAAAGTATTCGGTTTTGAGTAGCTTTTGAAGGTTTGGATTGATCTTTTTTCGTGCTTCGTCATTTGTGATTTCAAAAGGCATGCCTTCTAATATCGTAAGCGCAAGAACACCCTGTTCTTCCTCAAGTGGTACCTTGATGCCTCTTACGACACTATTGAGCCTAGCATCTGGATCCATAATGAATTTATCATAAGCATTTATTATATCTTCCATGGATAATCTTTGTTGTTCTATGCCGCGCCATATCCTGTCTGCTTCTTCTCCTGAATGTGGTCCAATGCCCATTATGCCTTCCAGCATGTCATTTTTTTCATTAACAAGAAAAATCATGGCCCTATTAAATCCGAGTCCCTCGTGCGAGGTAAGAGCAGTTAATATTATATAGTGGATCTGCTTAAGATTGAGGGTAGTCCTCATCAAGTTAGAGACCTCGTATAGAATACTGAGCTCTCTTCGGGTTTTTTCCAGATTTTCGTTTTGTTCGTTTAAGTCCGTCATAATCACGGTAGTGTAGCGCAAGGCAAGGTGCGTGTCAAGCGAAAACGAAACTTCTGCGGAGCGCCATTTAGCACCAAATTTTAGCTTTTATAGCCTCTGCTATCAAGAAGCTGTTTACTCATAGACATATATATGATAAGATATGCCCATTATGGAGAGAAGCTCGATATACATAAAAGGGGCCAAGGAGCACAACCTTAAGAATATTGACGTAACTTTACCAAGAAACAGGCTTTGCGTCATTACAGGTCTTTCTGGTTCCGGCAAGTCATCGCTTGCTTTCGACACGATATATGCAGAAGGTCAGCGTAGATATGTTGAAAGCCTCTCCAGCTATGCCCGCCAGTTTTTAGAACAGCTCGAAAAACCTAATGTTGAATATATTGAAGGGTTGTCTCCGGCCATAAGTATTGAGCAGAGAAAGGCGGGTGCCAATCCGCGTTCTACTGTTGGAACGCAAACAGAGATCTATGATTACTTAAGGCTTCTATTTGCCAGAATAGGTATTCAGCATTGTCCGAAATGTGACAAAAAGATAAGCAGGCAAAGTTCTCAGGAAATAGTTCAAAAGATCATCAAATTGGCTTCTGACAAAAACATTATGATACTAGCCCCGATTATCAAGGGCAGAAAGGGGCAGTATCATGAACTTTTTACCCAGCTTAGAAAAGATGGGTTTATCCGCGCCCGTGTCGACGGTAAAATTGTTGAGCTCGAAAATTCAAAGATAAAATTGCATAAATACAAAAAACATACTATAGAGGCAGTTATTGACAGAATTTTATTAGAGAGAGATTCCAAGAAAAGGCTGACTGATTCTGTAGAGTTGGCGCTTAGTACAGGCCAGGGGACAATTATTTTAAGCGTAAAGGGTAGCAAGGAGAAATTCAAGGATTACCTATTCAGCGAAAAAAACGTCTGCTTAAAATGCGGAACGAGTTTTGAAGAGCTCGCCCCTCGGGCATTTTCATTTAACAGCCCCTACGGAGCCTGCCCAGCCTGCGATGGACTCGGGAACAAAATGGAGATAGATACAGACCTAATTGTGCCGAATAAAAAAGAACCGCTTATTACCGCTGTCGTGCCCTGGCGACGAGGCGGCAAAGGGATAGTATTATATTATAGACGGTTATTAAGATCGTTGGCTAGGGAATATGATTTTGATGTTAGCACTCCCTTTAATCGATTGCCGATGGACACGAGGAAAGTGATAATTTTTGGTGAGGGCAAAGGATGGGGAAGTTTTGAAGGCGTTATTCCCAATCTCGAGCGACGCTTTAAAGAGACCGAGAGCGAATATGTAAAAACCGAGATAAATAAATTTATGTCTGTTTTGCCATGCCCGGCTTGTAATGGCAAAAGGCTTAAGCCGGAGAGTTTAGCTGTTACCGTAGGAGGCAAGAACATACACGATGTAACGGGTTTCTCGATAAAAGAGGCAAATGAATTTTTTAGTTTGCTTAAGCTCGGTGTACCCGAAAGAAAAATCGCACACCAAATATTGAAGGAGATAGGATCGAGGCTCACATTCATGAAAGATGTTGGACTAGATTATCTGACGCTCGACAGAAGATCTAATACGCTATCTGGCGGAGAGGCCCAGCGCATAAGGCTTGCAACACAGATTGGCGGCGGCTTAGTAGGCGTTCTATACATTTTGGATGAGCCCAGCATTGGACTCCATCAGAAAGATAATTCAAAACTTTTGGATACACTTTTAACTCTTAGGGATTTGGGCAATACGCTTGTAGTCGTTGAACACGACGAGGCGACAATACGAAAAGCCGATTACCTCGTAGATTTGGGCCCAGGTGCCGGAGAGCATGGCGGATACGTAATAGCCCAAGGAAAGCCGCATGAGGTATTATCCGAGCCCCGTTCATTGACCGGAAAGTATCTCAGGGGTGAGTTGAATATTCCAATTCCGGCTAAGAGAAAAGATTACAAAAATGCAAAAGTCCTTAATATCCTCGAAGCAAGCGAGCACAATTTAAAAAATATAGACGTAGATATACCACTCGGGCTATTTGTATGCGTTACGGGCGTCTCGGGTTCTGGCAAAAGTACCTTGGTTGACGAAATTCTCTACCGCTCACTTGCACGAAAACTCTATAAAAGCAAAGAAAAACCAGGTGCGCATAAGTTAATTAAAGGCACAGAATATATAGACAAGGTGATTGTCATAGATCAGTCACCCATAGGAAGAACTCCGCGGAGCAATCCTGCTACATACACCGGTGCTTTTGGTCCCATTAGAACACTTTTTTCAGGCCTTCCAGAAGCAAGGGTTCGTGGTTACAAACCCGGCAGGTTTAGCTTTAACGTGAAAGGCGGCAGGTGCGAGAATTGCACTGGAGACGGCATGAAGAAAATAGAAATGCATTTTCTTCCGGATATTTACGTGCAGTGTGAAGTCTGCAGAGGCAAGAGATTTAACGAGCAGACCCTGGCGATAACCTTTAAAGGCAAGTCAATTGCCGATGTTCTTGAAATGAGCATAGATGAGGCCTTCAATCTTTTTGAGAACATTCCACCGATAAGACAGAAATTAGAAACTTTGAAGAACGTCGGGTTAGGATACATAAAATTGGGTCAATCGGCAACTACGCTTTCCGGTGGAGAGGCGCAGAGGGTAAAATTATCCACGGAGCTGTCCAAAAAGGCGACAGGGAGGACATTCTACATCTTGGATGAGCCCACTACGGGGCTCCATTTTGCTGATGTTGACAAGCTTATAAATGTACTCAAGGTATTGGTGGAAAGCGGTAATACTGTCCTTGTCATAGAACACAATTTAGACGTTATCAAGCAGGCAGACTACATAATAGATTTAGGTCCCGAAGGAGGGGATGACGGAGGCAGAATTGTTGCCAAAGGTTCCCCAGAAGACATTGTCAAGGTAAAGGCCTCCTATACGGGCCAGTTTTTGAAGGATGTTTTAAATAGGCAGAAGTAGCTTTAGAAATAGCATTATTTACTGGAGTAGGACAAACTATACACAACATATTTATCCTGTCTAAATTCTCCTTGAACAACCCCCCCATTAGTGATAATATATTACCCTACTATGAACAAGATATTGCGCCTAATACTAGTCTTTTTTATTCTATTACCAACAAATCTTACGCATAGCGCATCAGAGGGCAATGAGGATTCCTTTTTATTTGCCCAAAAGGCTTTGTCTGACGGTTTTTATGATTTAGCGGAAGAGAAATTATACAGCTTTTTGAAATCACAGCCTGAAAGCGCATTCAAATATAGGGCCCATCTGCTTTTAGGGGAGACCTTTTATCAGCAGAATAAGTTAAAAAAGGCGCTCTACGAATTTAAGCTTGTAGCCGAAGATCCTAATGCGGCCGAATTTATTGATGAAGCATTATACTGGCAGGCCGAGGTCTATTTTAAATCAGCCGATTATAGGAATGTATTGAATCTTTGCCAAACGGTCATTGACGAATATTCGGAATCCAGATATAGGCCTAATTGTTTTTATCTAACGGCATGGAGTTATTATAGACTTGGAAAATATAACGAGGCTGTAAAGATGTTTGATTCTATCATAGAGGAATTCCCGCTTAATCCGCTTTCAATAAAGGCGAGTTTCGATGTCGGTGAATGCCTTTATAATACCAGGCAGTATGCAGAAGCGAGGGATAGATTAAGCAAATTCTTAAAGGAATATCCCTTAACTGAGAAAAGGCATGATGCGTTTTTTATCATGGGGGAATCAAGCTTTAAATTGGGCGATTACAAAAATGCCATAGCCTCATACAAGCAGGCCGTAGGCACTGAGGACCGTGATGAAAAGGAAATTTACGTTTTGTATAATGTTGGAAGATGTTATTATGAATTGGGCGAGTACAAGGAAGCGATAGGTTATTTCAAATACTGCAAAGAAAAGACTGTAGAAGAGGATCTCATAGCAGCCTGCCTTCTTGGGATAGGAGAATGCATGATGAGAATGCTCAAGTATAAAGACGCCGATGCATATTTCCTAAAGGTAATATCTGATTACAAGAATACAGAGTGGGCTGATGATTCATATTATTGGCTAGGTGAGTTGTATTTTAAACAGAAAAGGTACGAGGACGTCATAAAGACTTATGAACGCGCATTAAGGGATTTTCCGGAGACCGATTTATTGGACAGCTTCTATTACAACAAGGGATGGGCTTATCTGGAACTGGAATTGGATATGGAGGCAGTATCGGAGTTTCGGAAGGTTTCGAGGGTTTCACGCAATGAGGAACTGATCGTAGGATCACTATGCAGAATCGGGGATATCTATGAAAGATTAAAAATGCCAAAAGAGGCCATCAGCGCCTATGACACCATTCTTAAAGATTATCCGCGTAGCGCGTGGGCAGATTACGCCCAATACCAGATAGGGGCGATACTTTCGGCAGAAGATAATGTTGATGCGGCAATCTTGGCACTCGAATCAATGGTTCTTAATTTTTCCGAATCCAACCTTTTAGATAAGACCCATTATAAACTCGGTTTCTTGTATTCGAGAATGGGTAAGTTTGAGGCTGCGGCTAATGAATTCAAAAGGGTCATTGAAAAATTTCCAAATAGCCCTCTTATGCCAGGCGCATACATTCAGTATGGAAACGCATTATATAACGCCGCCAGATATAAAGACGCAATTGAGGTATTCAAGAAAACAATTAAGTTAGACGTTAACGGGCAGATACATGAGACAGCAAGATACCAGTTGGGCTGGTCTTATTACAGAATGGGAAATGTCAATGAAGCGCTTAGAACTTTCGAGGATATGCTAAAAACCAATCCCGATTCAAATCTCTCACCAGGCATACAATTCTGGTTTGGAGAATATTTTTATAATAGCGGAAAACTCAGTAAAGCTGAAAAGCGCTTTAGGCAAGTCATTGCCGACTATCCGAAAAGTGACATGGTAGACGATGCTGTTTACTGGCTTGGATGGACATTGCATGAAGAAGGTAAGGACCATCAGGCTGTAGAGGAGCTTGAAAAACTTTTTAATAATTATCTAGATAGCCCATGGGCCAAGGAGGCAATGATTAAGACCGGTAGCATACTTGCTGAATTGGGAAGGGACAAAGAAGCCGTAAAGGTATATAAAAAGGCTACCTTGCGCTATCCGAATACCATTTTTGAAAGAACCTCATACAGAAAGATGGGAGAGATTTACAAGAAACAAGGTGATTACCTCAAGGCGATAGAATGTTTTAAGAAGGCCATCACAGCTGATGAGAACGACTTGAATGCTGGCATTCAATATGATATAGCTGAATGTTACGAAAAGATGGAAGATTACCAAAAATCCGGTATTGAATACTTGCGGGTAACGTATCTTTACCCCAAAAGCATTTTCTGGTCTGCTCGAGCCGAGCTTAAATGTGGCTCTATTCTGGAAACGCAAAAGAAATGGGAGCAGGCAGTAAGGGTTTATGAAAAGTTGGTACAAAGGAACGTAAACGAATCAGAAATCGCGAAGAATAGGCTGGAATGGCTTAGAAGCAAAATGTAGATAAAAAACAAATCGGAGGGGATATGTGGGAATTTATTTCTAAAGGCGGACCGTTAATGATCTTAATTATACTTTGTTCGGTAATCGCATTTGCCATCTTCATAGAAAGACTTTGGCATCTGCGTAGGGCAAAGGTTGATACCGACAAGTTTATGCAGGCTATCTTAGAGCTAATAAAACGAAACAAAATCATGGAGGCAATAGATAAATGCAATACGACACCTGGGCCTATTGCACACATAATAAAGACAGGGATCCTTAAGCATGACAGAACTCGTGAAGAAATAAGGGAAAGCATACAGGATGCAGGTCTTCATGAAGTTCCGCGCTTAGAAAAAAACCTTGGTGTTTTGGCAACCATAGCACACATTTCTCCGCTTTTAGGATTATTAGGTACGGTTACTGGAATGGTAAAGGCCTTCCAGGTTATAGAGCATAAGGCTGCAAGCATGATGCCCGTTAATCCGGGTGATCTTGCAGGCGGCATATGGGAGAGTCTTATTACGACTGTGGCAGGGCTTTCTGTAGCGATTCCTACATACGTCGCTTACAATTACTTGATCAGCAAGGTTGACGGGTTTGTGCTTGATATGGAAAAAAGTGCCACTGATTTAGTAAATATATTGTCCACAAAACGAGAGCTGGTATGAAATTCAAAAGAAAGATTTTTACAGAAAAGGGTCACCTCGATATAGCTCCCCTTATAGATATTATATTCCTTCTGCTTATATTTTTTATGCTGACATCAAGCTTTATTTTTCAACCGGGCATCAAGGTAAACCTTCCGAAGGCTATTACCGGAGAGATAATCCAAAAAGAAAATCTCATTCTTATTGTGGATAAGGATAATAATATTCACGTAGATGATAGGATGGTCAATGCCGATGAGTTAATGTCCAGATTAAACATAGCCGGTCAGAAGGAACAACCTGTACTTATAAAGGCAGATAGAATGGCTTCGCTTGGAAAGGTTGTCCACATTTGGGATTTATGCCGGAAGGAGAATATACATAAAATCAATATAGCAACTACCCAGGGCGATAGATGATATTCAAAGTCAACAGCCTCAAAGCGTCTTTTCTATTTTCTGCGTTATGGCATTTATTCTGGATATCGGTTATCTGCATTGCAATTGTTCCTACCGTTAAATTGCAAAAGCAACACGTAAATATAAATTTTTTGGGGCCAATATTGGAAAAAACAGCACTTGATATGCTGACGGAAGAGTCTGCACCCCATTCGGAGACCCTTTATAGCATGTCGCTACTTGATCAGGTTAAAGCTCCCCTTGAGGCGGAAGGCCCGAAAAGAGTTACAAAAAAAAATGTATTTTCTACAAAAAAACTCGAAGATATGACAATAAAAGATAGCAGTTTGATTTCTGCTAGAGTGGCCAAGGTAATTTCTTTTGTAAAGCGAGAGAGCATTTTCAGCGCTTTTAAAGAAAGGGCTGCCGAAAGAAACCTAGAAGGACCGGCAAAAGACAGAAAAATTCTTTATAAGCCTCCCTTTCCAGTTTTATCAAAGGTATCATATTCAAGCGAGGCGCATTTTGTGACAAAATTAAAATTCACCCTTTCAAACGATGGGGATGTCAGAATGGTTGAGCCTGTTACCTCAAGCGGTTTTGCAGAAATTGACAGGGAATGCATCAACTATTTAAAATTATGGAAATTTTCTCCGGCCCTGCCTTTAACTAGTGGGAAGGACTGGGGACTGGTTACATTAAAGGTAAAAGCGGAGTAGATCTATGA
>JABMRN010000342.1 GCA_013202515.1 Candidatus Omnitrophota bacterium
GTCTTAGATATGAGAATATGCTATAACCCAAAAAGCGGACTTAACATTGTTCCCGCTGACTATGCCGCAAAGGTTATGTACCAGGTTTGTATGCAGCATGATGCTCATGAGAGTTATTATTTGGTTAATAATCAAGAGACCCCGCACAAATTACATATTCCGTTGATGCTGAAAGCTCTTAACATAATTGGCCCCAGACAGGTAGATGCTATTTCCGGACAAATGAACCGTCTGGAACGCATTTATTATAAAACTGTTGGGAAAGCATTAGGAAGCTACATAATGCTAGAACCCATTTTATTTGACATAAGCAATCTTAGTGCAGTTTTACATAAAGCAAAACTTGCTTGTCCTGCTGTGGATGAAAAGACATTTCCTCTTCTTATGGAATATGCAAAAAAGAAACATTTTGGGTTAAGTAAGAAGAATTCATCATCTGTCGTAGAATAAAGGAGCATAACAGAAACTGTTTACATCATGCGGTTAAAAACTGATTATGTAGTAGTTGGAAGTGGCGCAGGTGGCACAACGGTTGCAAAGGAGCTTGCTATTAGAGGAAAAAAGGTTGTGATTGTTGAAAGAGGTGTTATTCCCAATCAGAAAAAAATGGGTACATTAAAAACGGCCATTTTAAATTACTATGATAAATGTGCGTTACGTAAAAGCAAGGAAGGCTTAACGATTTATAGGGCTTTGATGGCAGGGGGAACGACGGTTGTTAGTTGTGGTAATGCAGTCAGAGTTCTGGAAGAAGAATTGAAAAATTTAGGTATTGATCTCGTCGAAGAGTTCAAAGAAACAGAGAAAGAATTGGCAATCGCGCCGTTACCTCCTAGACTTATAGGAAAGGGTTCTCGTTTGATAATGGATGCTGCCAATAGGCTGGGATTTGATATGCGACCTATGCCGAAAAGCGTGGATCCTAATAAATGTAATTCATGTGGGCAGTGTGTACTCGGATGTAAAAAAGGAGCAAAATGGTCGGCATTGGATTTCATAAAAATAGCTCGACGTCATAGCGCAAAGTTTATTAAAAAGATTGATATACAATCTGTAGTTATTCGTAACGGAAAAGCTATCGGTCTTGTAGGGAAAAGCCCCAAGGGAAGAGTGAGAATATACGCTAAGAAAGTAATTTTGGCAGCGGGCGGAATAGGTACTCCTGTGATATTACAGCGTAGTGGGATAAAAAATGCAGGCAAGAAACTCTTTGCGGATATTTTTAATGTTACATACGGTATTTTACGCAATAAACACATAAACCTATGGCAAGAGCCTACAATGGCAGTCGTAAGCACAAAATATATGGAGGATAAGGGGTTTATTATGTCTCCATATATTGACGCGCCATTAGTTTTAAGATGGGTAATAATGTCTAAAAGAAAACAGCTGAAGGGGTTTAAATACAACGATCTATTAGGAATAATGGTTAAGACGCGGGACGAGAGTGTAGGTAGAGTGACTGCAAATGAAAGATTTGAAAAAAATCCAACCATAGCTGATTACAAAAGGTTAAATGAAGGCGCGAAAATAGCAGCAAAAATATTAATTGAAGCCGGAGTCAAAAAAAAAGATATTATATTTACCAAACCGCGAGCGGCACATCCTGGGGGTACGGCGGCTATCGGTGAGGTTGTAGATACGAATCTGGAAACAAAGATAAAAAATCTTTATGTGTGTGATGCAAGCGTTTTGCCGGTATCTCCAGGGGCTCCGCCTATACTTACCATAATCGCATTAGCCAAGAGGCTTGCTAAAGCAATATGAGGTATTTATGATATCGATATTTTGGACAGGAAAGCTTAGGCCTACAACAAAGATTATGGTTAATCTTAATTCTATGCTAGCTTTTCTGAGGGGTAAGACCAGAAATACTTCCGCAATGAAGCATAGGATTAAGCTTGGATATAGCGACACAGTTAGCAAGCATATCCAGAATTATGATACCGTAGGAATAATGCATTATTATAGCATCGCAAACATACTTCTTGACGGTGTGAGCGTTACGGGAAAAACCGTACTGGATGTTGGGTGTGGGAACGGAGGTTTTTTACGAGCTTTGCGGGTTCAGTTCCCTCGATGGGGGCTTTCCGGGACCGAGTTTGACCGGCGGAATGAAAAAGCCCTGAGGAAAATCGGTGGCTTCCGTAAGCTCTATGACAGCCAAAGCACTCCTCCAGCAGCAAGTTTCGACCTAATTTCGCTCGTGCACGTGCTGGAGCAC
>JABMRN010000343.1 GCA_013202515.1 Candidatus Omnitrophota bacterium
CCCACAGCCCCAACAAGGTTACGGGACATTGCCAATCCTTCCCGTGCTTCATCGGGTATTCGATAAGAGGTGGTTAAGATGGAGAGAAGAAAATTTGTAAGATATGAGGTGCTGTGTAAGGTAAAGTACTGGAAACCGGGAAATGCCTTTAGGAAATACTCTACCCAGTCCTTTAATATTTCTCTCGGAGGCATAGGAATAAAACTGAATAATTTATTTGTCGGCGCGAAAGAATTGGATCTTTTAATCTATGCGCCTTTCCAAAGATTACCCATACGCGCTAAAGGCAGACTGGTATGGCATGATGAATCCAATGAGCGCGCAGGTATACAATTTACAAATATTCCATGGACCAGCCTGAAAACCCTCATTCGGCAATCCGCTTAACTAGAAACGGCAGAACTTGAATAATATGACTTTTATGCTATAATTAAACCAAAGGTATAAGAAATGAAGCGAAAATTTATTCTAAAAAAACGTAAAGAATTTATAGACGAAGACAGGGAATGGCTAAGTATTACGCCCCGCCGCCGCATTTTAGAAACAACCAAATTATGGCGGCTCTATTTGTCATTAGGAGGAAGTCTTGACCCCGAACCCGATCCTCAAAGTCCTTTCTATTTTCAAAAAACATAGAGTTAAAAGTTTGTTAATAGGCGGGCAGGCATGTATCGTTTACGGTGCGGCAGAATTTAGCCGTGATTCCGATTTTATAGTCTTATGCGATAATGATAATCTTAAACGGTTAAATGAGGCGTTAAGAGCTCTAAAGGCAAAGCTTATTTATGCTTAAGAGAAAATTTTTCTTTAATAAAAAGGTGCTTCTGGCAAACAAAATAAAAGGATCGCCCAAGAAGCTCATTTTGGAATATTTAAGAAAGTTCTCAGAGAAAGAATTAAAGCTTTTAGGAGATCGAGTTAAGCCATTTTTATTCAAAGAAGATGATATAGAATTGATTCTAAAGGCACCCTTGTATGCAGAGAAATTCTTAAAAGAGTATAAATAAGGAGAAAAAAATATGTTTTATATCATCCTTTTTATTATCGTTTCACTGTCTGAAGTTTACCTGATGATAAAAATAGGACGGCTGGTAGGAGCGCTTTATACTACGCTTATCCTTTTTGCCACAGCTATAATAGGAATTATTCTAGCAAGGCTCGAAGGCTACGCGCTCGTTAACAGGATAAAAAAGGAATTTACGCAGGGCGCGCTCATGACCGACTCGGTCATAGAAGTAATCTTTGTATTCTTGGGCGCTTTTCTCATGGTGCTGCCGGGTTTTTTGACGGATATTATAGGATTTTTGTTTATTATCCCGCCTACGCGGCGCTATTTTACTGCCAGAGTAGGCGTTAAATTCAGGAGCAAGATAGAGGAGATTATTGAAAAGAAAAAAAAAGAGATAATAGAGAAAGGTAAGCTTAAAAATAGCCCCTTGCAACCTTAGCGTGTACTAAAGTGGCTCGGGACGATTTGTCTAACGCAGACAAAAACAAATCGGAGGAAACCATGGCACGGGATAGAGACAAGATTAATGAAAAGGTTAAAGAAGGAAGCAAGTTTATCAAGGATTTGCTAGAGATGATGGAAACGGTTATCGTGGGTCAAAAATACCTGCTCGAGAGACTCACGGTGGGCCTTTTGGCTAACGGTCATATTTTAGTGGAAAGCGTGCCGGGTCTGGCCAAAACCCTTTCCATAAAAACATTATCTCAGTCAATCAGGACGAAATTTCAAAGAATACAGTTTACCCCGGATCTTTTGCCCGCGGATTTGATAGGGACGCTTGTTTACAACCCCAAAGATAGCAGTTTTATCACAAAAAAGGGTCCGATTTTCGCCAATATAATCCTGGCGGATGAAATAAACCGGGCACCGGCAAAGGTACAAAGCGCTCTTCTAGAGGCGATGCAGGAAAGACAGGTTACTATAGGCGAGAATACCTATAAATTGGACGATCCTTTTTTGGTCATGGCGACTCAGAACCCGATTGAACAGGAGGGGACATATCCACTTCCTGAAGCGCAAATAGACAGGTTTATGCTTAAGATAAACATCAGCTATCCGAATCCCGAAGAAGAAACGGAAATAGTAACCAGAATGGCTTACACGGATAAAAAAATTGAGGCTACGCCGGTTGCGGGTCCGGAAGATATAATAAAAGCCCGAGGTATCGTGGACGAGATTTATCTCGATGATAAACTGAAAAAATATATCATTGATATTGTTTTCAGCACCAGATATCCGGATAAGTATAAAATTCCGGAGCTGAAGGACATGATACAGCTCGGGTCCTCGCCGCGGGCCAGTATATATCTTATCATTGCCTCAAAGGCGCACGCCTTTATCCGCGGCCGCGGATATGTCACACCGGAAGATATAAAATCAATAGGTTATGATGTATTGAGACACAGGATAATGCCCAGTTACGAGGCTGAGGCCGAGGACGTAACATCCGAGAACATGATTAAGACAATATTCGATAAGGTGCCGATACCATAAAAAGTCAAAACTCAAATGATCCCAAAAGATATACTTAAAAAAATAAAACGGATTCAGATAACAACGAAACGTCTTGTCACGAACGTGTTTGCCGGAGAATATAGAAGCGTGTTTAAGGGCCGCGGCCTTGAATTCCACAAGGTAAGAGAATACCAGGTCGGCGATGAAATACGCATGATAGATTGGAACGTGACAGCGCGGATGGGTAAGCCATTTATAAAAAGCTACGTTGAGGAGAGAGAACTCTGTGTCATGCTGCTTTTAGATGCTTCGGGATCAGGCCATTTTGGAACGGTAAATAGCCTGAAGAAAAATATTGCCGCTGAAATATGCTCGATCCTCGCAGGATCCGCCATAAAAAATAACGATAGGGTAGGGCTTATTATTTTTACTGATAAGATCGAGAAATTCATACCTCCGCGTAAGGGTGCTTCCCACATCTTGAGGGTTATACGCGAAGCCCTCTATTTTAAACCGGAAAACAGGGGAACAGACATTTCCCTCTGCCTGGAATATCTGAATAAGGTGACAACAAGAAGCACTACCGCTTTTATGATTTCTGATTTTTATGCCTCTAGCATCAAAAAAGCGCTTTCTATAGCAAATAAGCGCCACGATCTGGTGGCGGTCAATATTACAGACCCGCGGGAATCAGATATGCCGGATGTCGGGATTATTAAATTCGAGGAGGCGGAAACAGGCAAAAGATACATGGTGGATACCGCTGACGCGGCTGTAAGGGAAAAATATAACAGCATGGCCGCTCAAAAAATAAAAGAGAGAAAGAAAATGTTTAACCTTTTAAGGATAGACAGAGTTGACGTAAGCACCGCCGCGCCGTACACGGAAGCGTTGATAGCGTTTTTTAAGAAGCGGAAGACGAGGAGATATCATTGATATTCAATAGAAAAATTTTCACGACAGCAATTTTGGCTGTTGCCTTTATTCTTGCGGTATCATGTATTTCGTACCGTGTTTATTTATCGGGCCTTCCGGTACGCGTGCAATTAGTTCTGAGCAGGCGGGCGATGCTTGTCGGAGATATGGCAAAATGCGAACTTTATATATCGGCGAAAAAGGATATTGAAATAGAACCACTCGAAGTAGAAAAGAACTTGTCAGACTTTATTATTAAAGAAAATGGGCGTTCTGAAAAAACATTCCGGGGAAAGAAAAATATCAGATTGTGGTTTTTGATTACCGCCTACGAAATCGGTTTTTATCGCATAGCCCCGGTAGAGGTCAGATACAGACTTAAAGGGGAGCAAAGATGGCGCTTTATCGAATCTGCAGGCAAGAGTCTTACCGTAAAAAGCCTTTTGGGGGCGAAGGCTTATAAGGATGCCGATATCAGCGTAAGCGGAGAATTAAGTACGGAAAAAGGCTTGTTTGTATCGGGCAGCCGACAGTCCGGCAGACAAATCGGAGGGGATGCTCCATTTATTTATGATATAAAAGATAAGGTCTCTCCCAAAGAAATCCGCACACCCGGTGATATAATAGTGAAAACCATTCTTTTCGCGGCGGGGTTTGCCGCGCTTTTGCTCGGCGCAGCGATTATCGCGAAAATCTTGTTCAGTAAACAGCCCAAAATAATACCCCCGGATAAAGAGGCACTTGATAGAATTCGCCGTCTCAAATCAAAAATTCCTGATAAGAGAGATGGCTTAAGAGAATTTTATTCGGACCTAGCCCTTATATTAAAGGAATACATTAGAAAAAGGTTTAAAACAAATCCGGCCGAACTTACTACGGAGGAATTTATTTCGGAAATATATAGCATAAAAGAACTCAATGCAGGTCAAAAAGACTCTTTTAAAGACTTTTTTAGGACATGCGATACCGTAAAATATTCGCCTCATAACGCGGACAGGGGAAAAGCGCTTTTTGATTTGGAATTCACCGAAAAGCTGATAAACAAAACACGGCACGAAGAAAACACAAGGCAGAAATTATGAGCGTTAAACATGATTTTTAAAAACCCGTTTTTTTTACTACTTGTGCCTATTTTTTTCGCTTTTTTTCTGATTAAGAGAAAAAGAAGCGGCGAGGGGTCCGTTTTATTTCCTTCTGACGAGGTAATAAGTCATTTTAAGGAGTCCATAAAAATCAGGATGGCCCGTGTCCTTATCTATTTAAGGGTCGCGTCTGTTGTTCTTGTAATTATTGCCCTGTCAAGGCCGCAGATTGCGATGGAGTCTAAAATCAAAAAAGAAAGTATAGGTATTATGCTTGCGATTGACTGTTCCAGCACCATGCTTGCCGAAGATTTAATGCTCGGCTCCACCGGGTTAGGTCCGCTCGCCAAAAGGGATAGCGAAAGCGGACTGAACAGAATCGACGTTGTTCGCGAGGTAGCGGCCGACTTTATCAGGCAGAGAACCGACGATTGGATCGGAATAGTGGCTTTTGCTTCGGAAGCCTATATGGTCTGCCCTCTGACATTTGACCGCAAATGGCTTCTTCAGACGCTTGAGCGCGTTAAGGTGGGGCTTATATCTGACGGAACAGCCATAGGTTCGGGAATATTGAGCTGCCTGAAATCTCTCAAAGATCTTAAATCTAAAAGCAAGGCGGTTATTTTACTGACCGACGGTATAAATAACGCGGGCCAGACCCCTCCCCTGGTCGCTGCTAAGGCGGCGCGTTCAATGGGTGTAAAGATATACACAATAGGCATTGTATCAAGGGGTCAGACACCATACCCTTCCAAGGACATGTACGGGCACAAGGTCTACAAAAACGTAAATATAAACATTAATGAAGATATTTTAAAGGAAATAGCCAATTTAACCGGCGGCCAATTTTTCCGGACAACCGATATTAAAAGTTTACGGGAAAGTTATAAGGAAATAAATAAGTTGGAAAAAGTCGAGATAGAGGAAACCCTGTACGCGCAATATAGGGATATTTTTCGCATATTCCTTGTGCTTGCCCTGATTCTACTGCTTTCGGAAATCATTCTGGGCAATACCGTTTTAAGGACAATGCCATGAGGATATTAATTTTGCGAGGCACTAATAGATGAGATTCGAAAACGTTCATGTCATGATATATGCAGTTTGGATTGTTCCTGCGCTTTTAATTTTCTATATTTGGGCATCTGGAAAAAGAAAAGCAGCGATGGAAAAATTCGCAAATCCGGAGCTTCTGGAAAAAATTGCCGCTTCTTACAGCAAGCGCGCTATTATTTTGAGAGCGCTTTTTGATGCCGCAGCCGTTTTCTTTATAATACTATCTTTGGCAGGGCCGCAGTGGGGTTTTTACTGGAAAGAAAATAAGGGCATGGGTGTTGATATTATATTTGCAGTTGATACCTCGAGAAGCATGCTTGCCGATGATATGCGTCCCGACAGGTTGACTTTGTCAAAACGTGCGATAAAGAATTTTGTGAACAGGCTTAAAGGAGATAGGATAGGCCTCCTGGCATTTGCAGGTCGGGCTTTTTTGCAGTGTCCGCTGACAGTTGATTATAGCGGATTTAATTTAGTCCTTAACAGCATAGAGGCCGATATAATACCGAGGGGCGGTACATCCATTTCTTTGGCAGTAGAGGAGGCGATAAAGTCTTACAAGGATGTCGATGCGGATAATAAAATACTCATATTCGTTACTGATGGCGAGAGCACCGAGGGGGATATTGAGAAGGCCCTGGCGAAGGCGCGGAAGGAAAAAATAATGATATCCTGCGTAGGCGTAGGGACGCCTAAAGGCTCTACTGTTTCTGTTCGGGATGAAAGCGGGCGCAAAATTTTACTGAAAGACAAAAATGACAATAGTGTTATTTCGCGGCTTGAAGAAAAGATATTAAAAAAAATAGCCGATACCACAGGAGGCATGTATGTGCGCGCAAATGAGGACGATTTCGGCCTGGACAAAATATATGATGAAAAACTTTCGATTCTGGAAAAGAAAGAAGCCGAAGGTAAAAAGGTAAAAGTTTATAAGGAAAGATTTCAGATACCACTTTTGGTAGCGCTTCTTGCTCTAATGACTATTCTTATTTTTGGAGAAAAAAAAGAAAATGTTTAAAAGGGCGTACAATTTAATATTTTCGGTGGCTCTTGTAATTATTATCTGTTCATGGATGCCGGCTTTTTCGGATAATAATTTCGCCGCTGATACAAAAAAAGCAAACAAGTTGTATAAAGGGCGGAAGCATGATGAAGCCCTGAAAATTTACAGCGCACTTCTCGAGAAAGATCCAGGGTCAGCTACGGCCAATTACAATGTAGGTGCGGCGTTATACGCTAAGGGAAAATTTAATGACTCCATAGGTTATTTCATAAAGGCGCTGAGCACCGAGGACAGATTTATAGAGAAAAATGCACTGTTTTCGATAGGAAATGCATATTTCAGATTGAGCCGTGTACGGGAAAAGAATGATCCCGCAGGCGCTGTTGCTTTGTGTGTTAAGGCAACAGATTATTTTAAACTCGCGATGGGCCTTGATGAAAGAGACAAACGAATAAAATATAATTACGAGGTAACGCAGGCATTTTTAAAAAAAATAGAAAGAAAATATTATGCGGGCAGGACGCCATCACTTAAGGAGAGAAAGAAGCAGCGCAGACAGAAAGACAAAGAGCGCCGCTCCGAAGACCGCAATATAGAGGA
>JABMRN010000344.1 GCA_013202515.1 Candidatus Omnitrophota bacterium
GAACAAGATAGGGCACTTTCATTAAGAGAGGGCGCTCTATTGCAGACTTTTCCCGAGGATTACGATTTCATCGACCCGGAACTACCATTTTCTATAAAACGGCTCGGGACACATATAGGTAACGCTGTTCCCGTCCATCTAGGATATACAATCGGAAAATCTATCACGGAACACATAAGAGGACAGTAAAAATGGAGAATAAGAATGAATTTACGTTTGGCATCTCCTTAAGCATCCTCAATCATCTGGGGAGGAGCTTATACAGAAGTTTTGTTACTGTCTTAGGGGAGGCAATTTCCAATGCCTGGGATGCTAACGCTGAGAATGTGAATATCTATGTCGATAGAGAAAATAATAGCTTCATTATTAAAGACGATGGCATTGGTATGTCAAGAGATGATTTTCAGGACAAATTCTTGAAGATAGGATATACGAAAAGAAAAAGCGGAGAAACAAAATCTCCTGTTAAAGAAAGACCTTATATCGGTAGGAAGGGAATCGGAAAACTAGCATTACTATCTTGCGCAGGTAAAATCAGCGTGATGTCCAAAACAACCGATGGAGATTATGTAGGCGGGACTATCGATAATACTGGGCTAGATGAAGCGATAAAAAACGACTTGACCCCTGACCAATACAAATTGGGGGAAGTGGATCCGCGGTTATTCGGTACTTACATCAATGACCATAAGCAAGGAACACTTATTTACTTTGACACCATAAAAGAAGGAATAAACAGAAGCTCAGATTATTTGAAAAAGATCATTGCATTATATTTTAGGTTTTCTCTTTTAGATGATTCATTCAATATCTTTATAGATGATGAGAAAATTACTTTTGAGCAACTCGAGGATCTTGCTAAAGAAACGCAGTTTCTATGGAATATCAATAATCTTAATGATCCATATATTAATGAATATCTTAAAAATTTGAAGGAGCCCGTAAAAAACATTGTGATGGAGGGAAATGTCGAGGGCTTTATCGCTTCTGTCACTAAACCAAGATGTCTCAAGATAACATCTACTGACGAAAGAGCGGGTGTGGATCTTTTTGTGAATGGTAGATTGCGTGAAAGGGATATTTTAAAGCGTATTCCTACCGCAAGGATCGCTGAAAACTATTTCTACGGACAAATTCATTTCAATGAGCTGGACGACGAGAACGATAGATTTGCGACTGGCCGTGAGGGTATTATTGCTGACGATCCTAAATATAAAGAATTTTTAGATAATTTGAGGAGGAAAATTTTAGATATTCTTGAAGATTGGGATGCGTGGAGAAGAAAGCTTAGACAGGATGGTGATCCAGAAAATGAGAGTATTTCTAGAAAAGAGAGGGCATCTCAGGGATTATATAATGCCGTTTCGGAAGAGTATGACCTTCCAAAAGGTTCAGAAAATAGGCAAAAGGTTGATGGCTGGGTTGGTGGATTAAGTGATGATGCCGTATTTAATTTTGAATCCTATGCGGAATGTTTTATTTCTGAAAATTTAGCTAGGAAATTTATTCAAGAAAAGCGTATACTGCCCAGCACAGAACAACTGGAAATTAACAAGTGGAGAGGAAGAGAAAGAAGAGAGAAAAGAATAGGAAACTTAAATATAGAAATTAGACAATCAAATGATGACTTATTTTACTTAAGTATGGGGTACCTAGTCAAAATAGCTGAACCACCAAGAGATGGTTACCCCGACACTCTCTTGACTGACGAAAAGCAGTTTACTCCAATTAGAAATGCTGTTATGCACACCTCTCTTTTAACCCCTGAGGCAAAACGAAGATTGACGACCGTTTATGATAATATAAAAGCAAGAATAATAAATTTACTATCTTGATAAATCACAGTAAAGTATGCTTTACGACGAATTTAATTCGCATAGAACTTTTGTCGGTGCTTATGTTTTTAAGAGTAAGGCGTTATTTACCATTCGGTATTTCGTAGCTGGCTTCTTCCGAAGTTATCCATTTCTCAAGTGTATCGATAGTATTCAAGAGTGATACAGGCTTCTCCAAGGCACACTGCCATACTACAGCAACTCGCCATCCCGATCCGGCCAATTCGGCTATTTTTCGAGCATCACGTTCGAGATTTGCCCGGCGTTTTTCTTCCCAGAAAGCGTAGTTCGTTGTGGGAAGACGGCTCTTTCTACAATTCGGGTGTCCGTGCCAAAAACATCCGTGGACAAAGATAGTCGCTCTGTATTTGGGAAGGACTATATCTGGGCGTCCGGGAAGTCCGACAACGTTTTTACGGAAGCGATATCCTCTTCTATGGAGATTCGTCCGCACTTTTAGCTCTATCGCCGTGTCCTTCTCATGTATCTTGCCCATGAGTCGGCCACGTTGTTTCGGAGTTAAAGGGTCAATCATACCACTACTTTAACAAAAACATGCTTGCCATTCTACCAGAATGATATACATGTGGTACAACTATCTAAGGCAGGTCACATATTTAGCCAATTTGTGTGATCCTACAATGTCGGCGCCGCCGTGGCGACAATAACTATAAAAAGGTGCGCTTTATTTCACGACTGGAGACCAAGCGTGGGGTTATGAGCTAAAAAAGGAACTCTTATTGGTTGGTTTTATTGTGGCCGCGGTATCTTACTTCGTCAAACCCGTAGGCATGATAATTGCCGCTTTATCACTCATACCTTTCGCTTTAGCCCTAATATCAGGACAGATTCAAGTACTGATTGATCCTTCCAACGTCCAGCCAGCAACAGACGGAATAATGACATCTTTCGTCAACTATCTTACGGGCTCTCTCTTAGATTATCCGGGTGCAGCTTTATTTGGAGCGATGGTAGGCATATTTGCTCCCGGCGGAAATGCTGCATAACGTATCGAACTGGCCACGGTTAGGTTTGAACCAGCGACCAAGGGCTTATTTTCACGCACGGGAGTACTTGAAGCTATTTTGCTTAACAAACTACTAATACTTGTTAAGCAAAATGTTAGAAGGGCCTAAACAATGAAGGGGATTCAGCTACGAAATTGGTGGCAGCGGGTGGATTTGAACCACCGACCAAGGGCTTATGAGTCC